>CAZANK010000549.1:0-2710 GCA_964486235.1 uncultured Prolixibacteraceae bacterium
TTTAATCCGGATGCCCGTCCGGAAATCGATGAGGGATTTACGGGTTGTTCCTCGAATGGTTTTTCCACCATGACGCAGTGCGTTCCGCCAATTGAAAAAGGCTTTGCGATTTGGGAACATGAGTTGCCCGGCGAAGTGTTTAGCGGGACCTATCAATCTGTACTACACCGCTTGTCGCTCTTGTCCTTTTCCCCGGAAACAGGGATCGTCCTTTATAAACGGGCAGCCGGTTTTGAAGATTTTCTGGGCCGGTTGGTCAACCTGTACCCGAACACCCCTTTCATCGGAGGAGGGGCTGCCTTTTCGGGCGATATGCAGGAAGGCAGATTACTGCCCGACGCAGAAGATGTTTGCGTACTGGCCGTTTCAGCCAAAAACTACAGGGTTGAAAAACTAAACCTGTTTGATGACCTTCATGAATGGCTTGAAATTGAACCGGCATCGAACAGGAGTTTCAGTAAGATCAGGGAATTGCCCGATGGAAAATGGCAAAATGCCGTTTCTTACTTCCGGGAAAAGCAAGCTGAATGGGGAATTGACCGCACTAATTTTGAAAATTTGTGCTTTTGCGACCGGAACAGGCGGAACCTTCACTGCCGCGTTGCGGACGGGAATATCTTTGCAGGCGCCAACCTGCCTGAAGATCGTTTGCTTTTCCTGAATTACGTTTCTTCTGAAAAAGCGACTGAACGCCTCTCTCATTTTCTCAACGACACCGACTCCCTGATTTTTGGCTGTGCCGGTATCCGGTCGATCGTTCATGAGCCATTTTATACCGGGAAAGGATCTTTGGCCGGCTTTATGTTTGGCGAAGTAGTAACTTGTGGGGAACAGGCAGAATTAGGCAATCTGATGCTGACAAAATTGAAGATACCGGCCCCTTCTTCGGCTGCCGGCCGACAGTGACCACCCGCAAGGTAACCATAACAACCTAAAATCACTTTAACTTTAGTGAAAGATGCCTGAAAAATCACTTTTATATAAGTGATTTTCAATATTTGCGGATACGATGAACCAGTTGTTGGTGAAGCATAAGGTATCATATCCGGAGAAAGGTGATTTTTTAGTTGACGAAAAGTATCTCATAGAAGTTGGCGGACCTTCAAAAAAGTCGAAACAAATAGCAGGACTTGAGCATGCATTCCTTGCTGTTGATGATATTGAATTTCCCGAGGGGAAAAAAATCCCCTTATGGTTGTTTGGTTTTTTATATTAGGAACATGAAGTATCCCCGAACGCTACAAAAAAAACGGGAAGACCTCACCTTGTGAAATTTTCCCGTTCTTTGGTTTTGCCGCGCAATTGAAACTACGGGCAGATTTAATTTGCCCAGGCCGGATACTGAATCAATGCCGGATTTGCATCGATTTCGGCTTGTGGAGTGGGGAGTACCGGATTCCTGATCGCAGAACCCGGTTTGGAATACTTTGCAGCATTTCCTGCAGGTAAAAAGTCGGAGAAAAAGTGTCTTTTGACTTTTGTCCCATCACCAAAGACCGTATATAAGGTTCCCCACCTGATCAGGTCAAGTATCCTCAATCCTTCACCCGCCAGTTCTACCCTTCTTTCATGACGGACAATATCCACCAGGCTGTTGTCTCCCTTTTTCCCGTCATTGAGGGCTCTTCCCGGTATATTCACTGACGGTCTTGAACGCACCTTGTTTACCCATGTCAGCGCCTCCGATTTTCCCTGTTCGGCCAGGGCCTCGGCCAAGATCAGGTAGAGTTCGGACATCCGCATGACAGGACAATCAAGCCCATCCCATTCCACGCGGACATCATCTTTTAACGATTTGGTCATTTTGCGGATATTCAATCCTGTTGGCGACCACCGGTAATCGTACTGGACCATATCGCCGGCTTTATAAGTGACATTCCATTGTACTTTATTCCCGGATGCGTCATAGATTTCGTGCGTATACGGAAAATCTGCCGGACCAGGATAAATTTCATAATCATGCCCGGGAGAATATAACGTGAACTCCCTTCTCGGGTCACCCTCTTCAAATTCATCATAGAGATCCCGGTTGGGGATGAGATATCCAAATCCATCACCCAGGATGGCAATTCTAAGTGTAGCCGGAAGATCACGGCAATTGCGGTAAACGGTGAAATTCTGGCCATAATCTCCATTATTCTCCACATAACCCCAGTAAAAAAGCAATTCAGCGTTTCCTTCCTGAGACCAGTTATCCAGATAATTGTCAAGCAGATGGTAACCTGAACTTTCGGCGATCTGGACGGCCTCCCTTGCTGCTAACTCAGCAGCCGCCCAATCCTTCCTGAAAAGCTGGGCTTTGGCCAGCATTGCAGCTCCGGTCGCTTTGGTGGGCGCTCCCTTTGCCGAAGGCTGCGATGTAGGCAGATTATCTTTTGCATAGGTCAAATCCTCCACAACCTGGTCCAGAATGTCCGCTTTTGGCGTACGGGGCTTATAGAACTCGTCAAAGCCGGATGCAGCGTTTGTAAACAAAGGAACGTCGCCAAAGAAAGCTGTTAAGAAAATATAGGAATACGCCCTGTAAAATTTTGCTTCGGCAATATAGGGGGCCTGTTGTTCGGGCGTAAAATTAGGATCAGACGATAACGGGATATTGTCAATGGCAAAATTTGCATTGTTTATGCACTGATAAGGGTATGTCCACCAGGCTACCACATTCCGGTTGACAGAATTTACATCCCAGTTACAAAGGGCAATTTCAGGAGCT
>CAZANK010000550.1:0-2705 GCA_964486235.1 uncultured Prolixibacteraceae bacterium
ACGTCCGCCGTTCGCCGTCATCCCGGCATATACATGGGCGATACCCATCCCGTCGCCAATCATCAGGATCACATTCTTAGGCGCCTTTTTACGTGAAAACTGACCATCATACTGCGTCACTCCATAAAAACCTCCCCCAGGATAAATCCTGGCAGAATCGGCCGATGAAAGATCCTTATAATTCTCCTGTCCATACACGAAAGAACATCCCAAAATCAAAATCAGGGAAAATATCCAATTCTTTTTCATATCCATCATTTTTTAATTGAATCAACCTGTCTGGTTTAAGACACACAAATATAAAATTTGTTCATTGCGATAGCCGGCCAAAACCTGCAATTTTTCAAAATCGGCACCCATCGTTAACATGAATCATCTCCCGCATCGATCCGTCCCCCTCATAAGCTTGTCCCCCCTACTTGTAAAAATGCTTCAGCGAATCCATCAGATTGCACAACTCGGCAAAAGTCTGCTGACCATGTTTTTGGTAAATACCGTTATGAAAAGCATCGATCTCCTCCAAAACCGGCAGGACTTTCTTCCACTTGTTATCATTGACCGCGGTGAAAAACATCGTGTTTTCATCGCTGATGCGCTTGCCGGCCTGCTCCATCACCTTCTTCCCTTTATCTGTAAGTACCAGCAGTTTGGCCCTCTTGTCTGACTCATCCTGTGTTTCATGCAGCAACCCATTGTTGATCAGTCTCCGGATGGTATCCATTCCGGTGGTGTATTCCAGATGAAACAGATGGATCAGGTCTGTTTTCCTGGCCTTGCCGAGCAAACTGATTCCCTGCAGAAACAGAAACTCGAGCCTCGAATTAATGACCATATCTTTTAACGCTTTCCGGATGTAAAACTCATGGTAACGCGCGATCCGCGCATTGGTTTCAAGAAAACGTGCCCGCTCGTTCATTTGCTTCATCAGCGAAAAGGCTTCGGGGAGCCCCGCACTGTATTTTTCTTTCGTGACAAACTCCTTGTTCAACTGCGGCTCTTCATTTATCCGGGTCATCATCCATTGCGCAAATGCCAGTAAATTCAAAGGTTTTCCTTCCCCCTCATACGCGTCGTACAAGTCAATGACCTGTTTTAGAATGGCATACTTATTACTCATCTAAAAAATTTTTGTGAAAATACAAAAAATTTTATTATAATTGTATCGGATGCGATGCAACAGAATCGTATCCGATTTTTTTTAACGATTAATGCTGCAGAGGGACGGGTAAGGAGCCCAATCGTCCCGGAATATTGCAGGGTGTTGTATTTTTTTTAAACAATTGTAAAAATGGAAGATCATATCATCATCACTGAATCAGATTATGCCAGGTTATGTAACCTGGTTAATGCCGAGAAAAGTTCGAAGACCACGGAGCTGAAGCATCTCTCCGCACTCGGTATGGAAATTAAGCGAGCCAAACGGATTGATTCCCGTGAAATATCGCCCGACTTCGTGACGATGAACTCAGAGATTGAAGTCATGGATATGGACACGAACAAGGTGATGACCTTGCGTCTTGTTTATCCGAAGGAAGCCGATTTTAAACAGGGGAAGATCTCAGTTCTTTCACCCCTTGGAAGTGCGCTGCTGGGTTATAAAACAGGCAGTATCATTTCCTTTGATGTACCTAAGGGTAAGAAAAAGATGCAGATCAAAAGCATCTTATACCAACCGGAGGCTAACGGCGAATACAATATCTGAAAGACTCAATGACGGAATGAAAATTCTTTATCAATCATGTTAATCTAAAAAATCATGGCAAAAAAAAGAGAAGGAATAAAGGAGCCTCAAAAAGGCCTGAAAGAGAAACGGATGGAGAAGAAGTTAAAAAAGGAAGCATCGTCGGTAAAAAAGAAAAGGAAAAAATAAGATGATCCATGCTTTAAGTTTCCGATCCACACCCGGTACTTCCGGTTATCTTTCCTGTCCCGTAAAAACCTGAAGTATTTCGGCACGGTTGTGTTGCTTATCCCTGGGGTTTTCAAGCAGCACAACCGTGCCATGGATCTTTTCCATCTCTTCGGTTTACATCAGGATATAAAGCCCCTTTCTTATTTTTTATTACTTATTGGCGGTCAGCCGGGTCAGGGCAAAGGCAACCTCCTCTTTCAGTTCTTCGTTATCTTTCAGTTTTTCGAGCGCCGGAACACATTTTTCGGAACCCATCCAGCTCAGTTCACGGATCAGCCCCTTTTTCGCGTCCAGCTCGCAGCCACCTGATCCAATGGATTTCAGCATGGCTTTTTCAATCTCCTGCAACTGATTTTCATCGTTTGCTATTTTTCTGATCCTATATTGCAGGTCCACCAAATACCTGGTGCTTCGTCCAACTTTGTAAGATTCGATTTTGTCCATAAGTTCCTGAAGCGACAAGGGCCTGAAGGAAGACCACTCGATGGCATTCAGCGAATCAGGGAACTCAACCGGGATTTCCTGGGTGACATTCCCGCTGGCAGCCCATTCGGCACCGCGTTGGAACGTGGTGATAAATCCGGCGCACTTCACAGCCGGGAATTCCTCGGTCTCTCTTCCCACGTGACCCAGAACGGTGTGAAATACCCGCCCTTTCTCATACGCTACGGTAAACAGCACCGGCTCATCGCGACCCGTTCCTTTTTGTGCGGTATCGGCATACGCAGTTGCCAGAACGGTCAGATTTTTTGCCGGGCCCCGTAGTTCCTGGTAGAGTTCGTCTTTCGCATGC
>CAZANK010000551.1:0-2704 GCA_964486235.1 uncultured Prolixibacteraceae bacterium
GTTATGGATTTTTCTGTCATTCCTTTGCCAATGATCCTAAGCCGGATGAAGCGGCATTCCTGCATGATGCCGAAATGATCGCTGCAGCCAGGGAAGTGAACCTGCAGGTGCATGCTTTGGCCAGGGTACTGAACAGCCCTTCCACTAAAGGATACGCCACCGTGAACAGCAGCAACCAGGAAGTACCGGTTGATATCATGACCAAAACGTTGGAGATGAACAATTATATTTTTGCCGTAGCCATGCGTCCCGGTCAGACGAAGGCTGTTTTTGAAGTCCCGAAAGGGAAAAAGGCCGAAGTGATTGGCGAGAACAGGACTATTCCGGTGAAAGACGGGAAGTTCTCCGATGATTTTTCAGATTACGCGGTTCATTTGTATAAGATCAAATAACGTCGCGAGAACGAAATTAAACGAACTGATTATGAAACGACAGACAAACCTTTTTAAGCAATCAGGCCCGGCCTGCCAAACAAGGCTATGGCATCGATACCTGTTGGAATCCGTACTGATTCTGATTTTGCTGGGAATGATCGTTACCGCACAGGCATGCTCGAAAAATGAAGAACAAATACAACCACAGAAAACTGAAAATCCATTGCCGGGTCCTCCTGAAAATGTGGCGTTCATTCAGTCTGTTTCTGTTGGGGGCAACCATGAAATCCTGGTTAACGGCAAACCCTTTTTCCCGATCATGTCGTGGGCGCAATCTGAAAAAAACTACAGTATGCTCAAAAGTTTGGGGATGAATACCCATGCCGGCGCCAAAGATGCGACGGCAGCAAAGCAAGTCGGATGTTATGCTGTTCCGGGTTTTAGCACAGATGTTCCGGAAAATGGATATATCCTGGCCTGGATCTTTGACGATGAACCCGACATGCCCAGTGGAAAAGGGGTCGATGCTAAACCGAAAAAGACGCCCGAATATGTGACGAATAAATGCGACTCCATTCGGGAACTTAGTCCGGACAAGCTCCTTTTCATGACGTTAACGGGTCATTTTACCGTTCAGCAAAGCACTTACCCGGAGCAGGTGAGGCAAACGCTTTATCCTCAGTATATTCGTAATGCCGATGTGATTGGCTTTGACATTTACCCGATTTATGGTTCGGGTTATGCCGCACACCTCGATTGGGTAGGCAAAGGGGTGTCTCAGCTTCGCGATCTGGCCGGACAAAAGCCAGTGTACGCCTGGATCGAAACCAGCAAGGGAAGCAAGTGGATGACCTATGAAAAACAGCCGGACGTTTTGCCCATGCACACCCGGAACGAGGTCTGGCAGGCCATCACCAGCGGGGCCACTGCGATCGGGTATTTCACCCATGCCTGGGCTCCCTCGTTTACGGAGTTTGCGCCCACCACAGAGATGCAGGAGGAACTCAAACGGCTGAATACACAGATTTCGCGTCTGGCCCCGGCCATTTTGGCTCCGCCTTTCAACGGGACCATTTCCATGGAACTGGGTGCCGGGTTGAATTGCAACTTTAAGGCAACGCTTTATGGGAACGACCTCTACTTGTTTGCCGTGAATATGGACCTTGGCGAAGGCGCAAAAGATGCCAAACAGTTTGATCCGATCTATCCAAGGGGAGGGAAAGCGACCATCAGCATGGAAGGATTAAAGGCAGGGACCAAAATTGAGGTGGTTGATGAAAACAGGACGATTGAAGCAGAGAATGGCAAATTTTTTGATGATTTTGCACCACTGGCAGAGCACATCTATCGGATTAAATTTTAATTTCAAATGAAGCAAACAGCACTCATCCTGGCATCTTTTTCCGGCCTCTTTGCATTTATAGCGGGCACATGCACGTTATCTGCCCAGCCTGTTTATCTTGAAATCGGCCGGCCCGGACAAACATTCACCTTAAACGGGCACAGGGTAACTGTCGTTGAAAAAGACATCACCCCTGTGATTGAAAATGAATTCAGTAAGCGGGGCGTATATGACGGCGCGGACAATGTGAAACTGAAACAACTACGCAGCCAGGAAGGTTTCGATCAACTACTGGAAGGCTCGAAGGATGAATTTGAACAACAGGTGAGGATCTCCGCGTGGGCGCAGAAACGTCTTCTAAAATTTGGCACGCCGACCAGTAAAGCGTTGGCCCCGCTGGATATCATTCAGGCGGCAGATGAAGGGCATACCTTTTTTTGCAGCCATTTTGCCCGGATTTTCGTCGGTGCCTGTGCAAGTATGGGTTGGCCTTGCCGCAGTCTGGCGCTCCGGTATGGCAATCATCCGGTGCAGAGGGGCGCTCCGGAACATTCCGTGGCCGAAGTCTGGTCAAACACCTATCGCAAATGGGTTTTGTTTGACCCGCTTTTCGCACTTTATTTTGAGCGGGACGGAATACCGTTAAATGCGTGGGAGGTAAGGCAGGAATGGTATTATGGGGACAGGGACAAAATCGGCTTTGTCATGTTCGAAGACAGAAAGGTCTGCAAGCATACTGATCCTCCTGTTTTAATGGGGCAGCATCCCGGATTCGGACCGTTATACCTGAGACCGCTTTCCTGGCCGGATAAGCTGGCCCTTATCGGCTATTGCCCGGGAAATAACGTGATCGAAAATGGCGGTCTGGATTATGGCAATATGTTTATCAGCTCCGACACGCTGGCCAGTAATGTGAAATGGCACGTCCGGATTCATCCGGAAGATCCGGGCAAAGATCCTTACTTTCCCCTTAATCAGGCTGATCTGA
>CAZANK010000552.1:0-2701 GCA_964486235.1 uncultured Prolixibacteraceae bacterium
TGGCTATTTACTTGGATGATGCTGCCAGCGGTACCTCAATCTTTGGAAATGTATTTTATCAATCAGGACAATCGGTTTTTGTAGGTGGTGGGCACGACAATATTGTGGAAAATAACATTTTCGTGGATTGTAGCACGGCAATTCATTTAGATGCCAGAGGAATAAACTGGGCCCGCGAATTAATGAAAAAAGGAGGTGGTAATAAAATGTATGAAAAACTGGAAGCGATTAATTTCAAAAATCCTCCATACAGCACTCAGTATCCTTCCCTTGCAAAGATTCTGGACTGGGGAGATCCGGCCATGCCACGTGGAAATATCTTTAGGACCAACCTGTGCTATGGGGGCAGATGGCATGAGATTGAAGCAGATGTAAACGAAGTCACCATCGAGAATAACTATATTATAGACAGTATCCCCTCATATATTAATGTTGAAAAGGGGAAATTATATCCTGAAAACGAAATGATTTTGAGGGAGATGAATTTTAGAAAAATCCCCTTTAATCAGATTGGTTTGCAAATCGACGAATTCCGTCGTTCATTATAATATTAGGTTTAAAATTATGAGCGTAAAATTATTTTTAACTTTCATTTGTCTTTCGCTATTCTCCTCATTAATGGCTTATACTCAATGTGACCAGCGTTTGTGGTATAAGCAGCCTGCAAGGGAATGGATTGAGGCATTACCTTTGGGAAATGGAAGATTGGGCGCTATGGTTTTTGGAAATCCAAACCATGAAATTATTCAACTCAATGAAGAAAGCATCTGGGCCGGAAGCAAAATCAATAACAACAATCCGAATGCCTTGGCTCATTTGAAAGAACTACAACAGGAACTATTTAAAAGTAATTACGAAAAAGCCAACCAAATTGCCGAAGAAAATTTTGTAGGAATGCCTCCCAGAATCCGGTCATACCAGCCATTCGGTAACCTGTTGATCAACTATAAATGGGAATCGACACCTACTGGTTACAGCCGCCAGCTCGATCTAGAGACGGGTATTGTTACATCCGAATTCTTAGTTGATGGAAAAAAATACAAACAGAAAGTATGGATCTCAGCTCCTGATAACCTGATGGTTGTTCAGGTTGAATCTGCCAATAATGGATTGATCAATTCTGAAATTTCATTGCACCGGGCTAAAGATGCAACCGTTCAGGTTTTACCTGTCGGGACCATAAAACTGAATGGACAAATTGTAGATGAAAATGATCCACAAACCGGAAGTGGTGGAAAACACATGAAGTTTGCAGGAGAGTTACGGCTGACGACAGATAATGGAACCATCACAACAACAGATACATCCTTAATCATTTCTAACGCCAAAAGAATCACTATGACTTTTACCGCAGCAACTGACTACGACATTAGCAAGCTGGATTTTAACAGGACCATTGATCCTGAAAATATTTGTAAAAGCATCCTGGACAAAACGTCAAATTATTCATCTCAAATACTTGAAGAAAGGCATCTGGAAGAATATAAATCTGTTTTTAACAGGGTAGAACTTAGCTTAGGCACAGATAAATTAAATTATTTGCCAACAGATGAACGGCTTAATCTGGTAAAAGAGGGAGGATCGGACAATGGCTTAGTAGTTTTGTATTTTCAGTATGGAAGGTATCTACTCATGAGTTCATCACGAGCTCCGGGTGTGCTCCCTGCTAATTTGCAGGGAATATGGAATAAAGATTTTAATGCTCCATGGAATTCAGACTTTCATACAAACATCAATCTGCAAATGAATTATTGGCCCGCCGAAAATTGTAATCTACGGGAAACTACCAGACCATTATCTAGTTTTATGACCAAACTCATGGGGCCTGGTTCGATAACGGCAAAAGAAATGTATGGCACAACAGGCTGGACTCTCCATCATCTTACCGATCCATTCGGTCGTACAGGTGTTGCCGATGGCGTTTGGGGACTTACCCCGATGAACGGCCCCTGGATGACTTTCCCGGTTTACGAGCATTTTCTGTTTACAAAAGACACTGTGTTTTTGCGCAATGTTGCCTATCCTCTACTCAAAGGAGCAGCCCAATTTATACTTGGTTATCTTGTCCTCTCTCCCGAAGGTTTTTTAGTGACCAATCCCTCTCATTCACCTGAAAATACATTTTACGATCCGGATACCTGGACTAAATCAATGCTAACCTATGCAGCAACAATCGATATAGAAATTATCAACGCACTTTTTGATTATTGTACAGAAGCCGCTTCAATACTGGACACTGATCATGATTTTATCAGGAAAATGGAAGAAACGAGAAAACAACTACCGCCAATAAAAATCAATTCAAAAGGTTGTATTCAGGAATGGATATGCGATTTTGAAGAAACAGAACCGGGGCATCGTCATATGTCTCATTTACTAGGATTGTATCCCTTATCGCAGTTTACGCCAGAAAATCCGAAGCTGTTTGCCGCAGCCAATGCTTCTATCGAGAGGCGTTTATCACAAGGTGGAGGCCATACCGGATGGAGCCGGGCCTGGATAATTAATTTTTATGCTCGCCTGCAAAACGGGGAAAAAGCCTATGAAAATGTATTGAAGCTTTTAGCAAAATCGACCGAGCTCAACTTATTTGACACTCATCCTCCCTTCCAAATTGATGGGAACTTTGGCGGGACTGCCGGAATAGCAGAAATGCTTTTGCAGTCGCATTATGGAATGATAAGACTTTTGCCTGCATTGC
>CAZANK010000553.1:0-2700 GCA_964486235.1 uncultured Prolixibacteraceae bacterium
TGAAATGGTCACCAAGCCAGGTGGCTGTCTCTGAAGATACGAGTTGCCGGCCGTTCAGGTGGGCCGCCGAGGATGCAAATTTCATCGCCAGCGGGTTAGGCCGGCCGAAACGGTCTTTTTCATAACCCGGGTCAACCCGCAGTCCGGGAATGGAAAAACCGCTCGCCCCGAACGATTCCGTTTCGGGAATGTCGGCTTCACCGTACAGGTCAAGGATATTCCCCGGGGAGCCGTGGGCCTGGTTCCTGGTCAACATGCCCGTTTCATGGCTTTTTGCCACCCAGTTTTTGGTGAACTCCGCGTAAATCAGGTCGGAAACCGTCTCACAATAATCGGTCACCACTCTCTCCCTTGTTTCCGTTCCGGAAGTATCCGCAAGGATATCAAGATAACCGGCCAGGTCGTAGCCTCTCAGCATCCTGAATTTTTCAGGAAAATTAACGGTAAAATTTGCGCCGTATACCTCATAAGAGTCGTTGTAAAAGGCCCTGACCTTTCCTTCCGCAAACTTCGTCTTGCTAAAAGCCGCTTTAAACCGTTCAAAATAAAAATCAAGGGCGTCTTTGCTGAAATAGTCCATCACCAGGCCTTCGCCACCAGGGGCAGCCCTTTTTACTTTTTGTCCGGTAGGCCGCATCACCAGCGCGTAGCATTTCTCGTACCGTGAAAGATCGCCGCTGATTTCACCATCCGGACGGATGAAAGAGGTGATATTTTCACACTTCCCGTCCTTGGTCCGGGCCGACAGACACACCAGGGCAGCTCCCTCCGTTTCTTCCGTCATCCTTCTGATATCCGGAAATTCCGTCTCATCAAATTCTTTCAGCAGAAATGTTTTGGCCGCATGATCATACGAGATGCCCGGGCCACCGAAAGGCCACCCGGTGCCGGACGTCATGTCGATGCCCATACCCAGTCTTTCGGCTTCGCTCACGGTATGTCCCAGCATTTCCATCCACTTAGGGGAGAGAAAATCAATGAAATGATCTTCATCGCCCATCACCCCGTAAATGGGGATGATGTGCAACCCTCCCATGCCTGCCCCGGCATAAGCCTCCAGGTTGGCGCTGATGCCTTCCCTGGTGACAGAACTGCCATGCCACCACCAGTAAGCCCAGGGCTTTTCGGTCTTGCTGCCCTGCGTTGGCTGCTTATCAACTGACTGGCATGAAACCATGCAACAGAGCATTGATGCCAGTGCGATGTGTACTTTGAATGACGATAACAGACGGAAGTTCATGATCTGACTATTTTTCACCCTCCCAATATACAAAAGATTCAGCGTAGTTGCAGCACATTTGTCGGCGATTTGAAAAGAGTCGCCTCTGTTGCATGAAGGATAAATGTTCAAACAGCCACCATGGATTGATGGGGTGGAATCAGGGCAAAATATAAACTCAATTATCCCGGACAAGTACGTGATTAACCCGGATTCTTTAAAAACGGCCGCAAGTATAATTTTATCATACCCACAAAAAAATGGGAACAGCAAACCATGAGAAACAGGGAGAATCGTAAAAACACAGTCCTCAGTGGAAGAAGGAAAGCAAAAGTGGTCCCCGGCAGCCTTGCGTACAAAGGCATATCGCAGAAGATGATGCCGCTCCTGATCATGCTTTTACTCTGCTTCGCCTGCGCCAGGCAGGAGGATATTCAGGAGAAGGAGGTCTATTTCAAGGTGAAAATCAATCTGAGCTTCCCTGATCTTTCATCCCGGGCGCTTCAAACAGAAGATACCGACTGGGCTTATGAGGACGACGCGGTGTTAAGGCTACCTGACCGTTACACAGGAGCAGGCGCCCCCGTAAGACTCGTGTACTGTGCACATGGGGCAGGCGGGGGGGTCTCTGACTCAAGCTGGTACCTGAACCGTAGCGGCCTGATCGATACCTTGCTTGCAAACGGTTATGCCTGCTTTGATGTCAATGGCGGGAAGAATCTCGAAAATATGGGCGGCAGTCGGGTCGTTCAGTCCGCCTATAAAGCCTACGAACACATCCGTGAGAACTACAATATATATGATGAAATTTTTGTGGTCGGGCTATCTATGGGTGGCCTGTCGTCCACGAATTTTGTGCACAGGCACGGTGCCATTGTCCTGGCCCACGGGATGTTCAGCCCGGTTTTAAGCCTGAAAGAGCAGGCCTGGGATCATCCGTGGTCCGCTTCAACGCGGAAAAGCATCGCGGAAGCCTATCATTTTGACGACCGTACCGGAAATACATGGGAGGGCGATCAGGTAACAGGATGGGACCCTCTTTACACGAATACCTTTCAGTCAAACGAAGACACGTTTAAAATCTACCAGGTGCCGGTAAAAATATGGCACGGATCCGGTGATCAGACGACAGCCGTCGGCTGTTCGCGGAAATTCTGCCGGTTTATCACAAATGCCGGCGGGTACTGCGAACTAAGGGAACTGGACAGCGATAATCACGGGCTGAGCATGGGCAGCCCGTTTATGAATAACGAGTTAGTACTTTTCTTTAAACGATTTGGCAATTAGGAAAAAATTCCGGATTTTACGTGACGATTCTTAAACGCGTCAAAATCTAAAAGTAAAGAATCCACCTTCTGAAAAAGGTGGATTTATAAACTCAACTAAAAACCGCTTCACGATCATGCGTACAAACAGGTTTGTCTTCTTTAATCCGGATGCCCGTCCGGAAATCGATGAGGGATTTACGGGTTGTTCCTCGA
>CAZANK010000554.1:0-2693 GCA_964486235.1 uncultured Prolixibacteraceae bacterium
TGTACAAAATTCCTTCGGTACCGCTGAATGTCATGATCGGGACATAGACCATGAGGATGATGAGAACGCCGAAAAAAATGGGTCGCATCACCTGACGGGCAGCCGCAATAATCAGGTTATCTGTCGTTTCGCTCTTGTCGCCCGACTGTAACCGGCGAACGATATTTTCGACCATGACCACCGAGCCGTCAACAACCATCCCAAAGTCGATGGCCCCCAGGCTCATCAGGTTGGCTGCGAGTCCGAATTCACGCATGCCGATAAAGGCAAAAAGCATTGAAAAAGGAATCACCAGGGCCACGATCAGGGCGCCAGACCATTCGCCAAGCATCAGCAGCAGGACGACAATCACCAGAAAGCCCCCCTCCAGCAGGTTCGTCGACAGCGTCCCGGTGGTGCGTTTGATCAAATCGGACTGGTCATAAAACTTCTCAATGCTTACCCCCTCAGGCAGGTTCTTGTTGATCGATTCGATCTTGTCTTCGATATCGGCAATCACCTCACGGCCATTCCCGCCGCGAAGCATCATCACGATGCCGGTGACCACCTCGCCACGGCCATCGCGGGTCACACCTCCCTGCCTGATCTGGGTGCCCATTTCCACTTCCGCAAGGTCTTTCATAAAAACAGGCTTGTTGTCCAGTTTGGTGACCACGATGTTCAGGATATCCTCTTTCCCCGTGATTTGCCCAACCCCTCTTATGATGTATTGTTCCCGGTTGTGCTCGAGGTAATTGCCACCGGAAACCGAATTGTTCCATGCAATGGCATCAATGATGTCCCGGATACCGATCCCGTACGTACGCATTTTGCCGGGTTGAACGACCACCTCATATTGCTTCACATGACCGCCAAACGAGTTGATCTCGGTGACGCCTTTGACAACCTTCAACTGAGGAGCGATCAGCCAGTCCTGTATTTCCCGCAACGCCGTCAGCGAATAATTCCCGCCGCTCACCTCGTACTGGTAAATCTCACCCAACGCGGTGGAGATAGGTCCAAGCTGAGGCACCGAAACATCGCCAGGCAACTCATCCGCAATGGATTGCAAACGTTGGCCCACCATCTGGCGGGCAAAATAAATGTCGGTACTCTCCTCGAATTCGACGGTCACTGCCGACAATCCAAACTGCGAAATAGAACGTACTTCCTTCACATCAGGCAGCCCGTTCATGGCCGTCTCCACCGGGTAACTCACCAGTTTTTCCACATCATAAGGCGAGTAGCGACCGGCCTTGGTGATCACCAGCACCTGAACCGGCGTTACATCCGGCAGGGAATTGATCGGAATCTCCAGAAGCGAATAAACCCCTGCCACAGCCATCAAAATGACCAGCGAAAGGGCGACAAATTTTTGTCTGACGGAAAATACGATAATCTGACTGAGCATGACCACTCTGATTTAAGGGTTATTCTTCGGCGATCTGCTCATAGCGTGAAAGCGCTTTCAAGCTGAATACCTGCGAAACCGCCAGTTCTTCATTTTCATGAACCCCGTCCCGAATAATCACATCCTGACCGCGAATTTCAGCGATGTCGATGATGCGCTTCTCGTACGTGCGATCGTCCTTCCTGACAAATACGACGGCGTTGTTCCCGTCATACGTCAAAGCCTTCAGCGGAACAGCAAATACCTCTCCGACAGAACGGGTCAGAATCTCCAAGCGGACGTTTTCGCCGGGTTTGGGCCAGTTGTTCCTGGCTTCCACCTCCACGTTGACCACGACAGAGCGGTTGTCTTCGTCCAGCCCGGGATTGACCGAACCCACCACGGCGGCCAACGACTGGTTGTCGTCTTCCCTGCGGCCAATTTTCACACTGTCGCCGGCGCTGACATAACGGGCATCTTCCGGGTTCAGATAGCCTTTAACCAACACCAGTCTTAAGTCAATGATGCGCCCCAACGCCTCCAGCGCGTTGACCGACTGGCCCAGTTCCACCTTCCGCTGGTCAAAACTTCCGCTGATCGGCGCATGGATCTTCAGGCTCGGATCGATCTTTTCTGCCTTCTTAAATTGTTCAATTTCATGATCCGGTACGCCAATCGCCTTCAGTTTGGCATACGCCGCGATCGACACGGCCATGGCCCGCTGATAATCGGACATGGCCCGGTCCAGTTCAGAACCCGAACTGATGGTTTCGGCCACGAGTTGTTTCATGCGTTCCAAACGGCTCGTCTGAAATTTTTCTTCGGCAGCAGCCTGTAAATATTCGGCCACCATATTCCCAAAAACCAGGCTCTCGATCCTGAAAAGCTCCTGACCCTGCCGGATTGCCTGTCCGTCGTTCACCAGGATGGCCCTGATCTGCCCGTCAATCGGCGTACTGATGATGCTGATATGATTCAACGCCGGCAAGACTACTCCCGGCGCCGGCAACCTGAAATTCCGGACGTGACGGGTCACCCCGACTGTTTCGATCTTCAGATCATCCCTTTCCCTGTCGGATAAGTGAATAACCTGCTTGCTCCCTGTTTCTTCCGTGACCGAAGGGGGCGTCGCCCGTATTTCGGATGGCTGATCGGTTCTACCGGAACGGGAGGAACAGGAAACCCACAAAACCGGAACAACCAGTGCCAGAATCATTCGGAATGATAAAAGTGATTGGTTCATGCTGTTTTTTTTCAGTAAACTAACTCTTGATCAAGAAATTTCTCCAGTTGGGCCAACTGCAAGTAATAGTCACGCAGGGAC
>CAZANK010000555.1:0-2687 GCA_964486235.1 uncultured Prolixibacteraceae bacterium
TAAACCGATTGTTTCTGCGTCCGGCTTTCGCTGTCTTTGCATATAAGATTTTTGCCATAGGCTAATGCAAACTTATTCTCTGTCGTCAGCTCCGAGGCTTCAGTCTGCATGCTTCTTCCCTTGCTGTCCCGGATCTCGGCGCCAAGGTTGACACTTAAATTAAAATCTTTCGATATCTTTTTATTAAACGACAACAAGACATCGCCGTTATAAGTGCGGCTTTTTGAAAACTGTGTTTCGTAGCCGCCTTTTCCAGCATAAGCGTAAGGAGTGCCCCAATACGTTTTCTTTTCCCAGTCGGAACTTCCCGAGGTCAGTCCGCCCCGGACCTGCAAATACAGCCAATCCGTAAAATCGTACCGCAACGAAAGGAATGAACTGGTATTGTTGCTTGAACTGGGATTTTCGTAGCCGGCCATGGACCAGTAAGGGTTCACGTTCTCCGTTGATTCCGGGTTCCAGGAGAGTTGCTGCCTCGATCCGGCTTCATCATAATAATACGCTGCCTCAATATCGGCAGTCCGGATACTGCGGGGCATTTTGACCAACTGGAACATCGGACTGAACAGGTCGTCGCCAACCACCGGCTTGTCCTTTACTTCGCGGTTGTGGTACGTGATCCTGAAATCCATTTTCAGATTTTTGATGAGCTCGGCCCCCAGCCGCAAATTCAGGTTGTGTCGCTGCATTTTATTATCTTCCAACACCCCCTGCGCATTCGTATTCGTATATGAAAAGTAAGCGTTCAGCTTCTCGTTGCCAACGCTGTAGGAGAAGGAATTGACCAGGTTGTAGCCCGTTCTGAACAAATCCTTCACGTTATCCGGCTGAGGGGTCAGCTTCACCTGCTCCCCGGTCCATGAGGTCACGGTTTGTCCGGTCATTTTGGGCCCCCAGCTTGCGATTGCCATCGTCGGGCTGTAGTTACCATTCGCCCCCTGGGCATATTCATTCTGGAATTCGGGGTATAAATAAGGGACATCAAAATTGGAAGAAGAATTGAATTCAACCTGGGCCTTCCCTTTTTGTCCTTTTTTGGTTGTCACCACAATGACCCCGTTGTTTGCTGCCGAACCATATAAGGCCGAAGCGGAAGGGCCTTTCAGCACATTGATGCTCTGAACGTCGTCGGTGTTAATCCCCGACAAACCTCCGCCCCCGGTACTGGACGGGATCCCGTCGATCACGATCAGGGGTTGGTTTTCACCGGAGATGGAACGGTTTCCGCGGATAATAATGAGTGCATCGCCCGAGACCCCGCTTGCCCCGCTCGAAGCCGTTACATTCACACCCGCGATTTTGCCCGCCAGCGCATTTCCAAGGTTGATATCCTTGTTGGTGGACAACTCGTTCACATTGACCTCCTGCGTGGCATACGTCAGGGTTTTCTTGCTTCTCACAATACCCAATGCCGTGACAACCACTTCGTCGATCGCGTGTTCTTCTTCCCGCATCACCACGTTAAAATTGCTCTGATTCCCGATCATGACTTCCTGGGTGGTGTAACCGATAAACGAAAAGACCAGCACCTTTTGCTCCCCGGTAACCGTCAGATTGAACTTCCCGTCCATGTCCGTGACGGTTCCCTGGGTAGTCCCCTTAATTACAATGCTCACGCCCGGCAAAGATGAACCCGATTCGTCCGTGACCGACCCTGCTATTTTTTTGCTTTGCAAGGATTCCACAGGCGAAATCACGATCAGGTTATTACTCATCCTGGAATAAGAAAGTCCTTGTCCGCGCAGGATCATCTCCAGAATCTCATCCACAACCCGGTCTTCCGCATTCACACTCACCTGTTTCCCGGCAATGTTCTCGTACCGGTACAGAAACTTCACGGATGTCTGCTTCTCGATCTCAGAAAAGACACGGTCAAGTTCCATATTATTGGCATGAATAGACGCTACCATGTTCTGAGAAACTGCTGCAGTAGCCTGAAACACAAACAAGATAATAACACCAACAGTTAGTTTCATAACGAATAACAATTTTTTAAGAAGAGGAAAAAAACGATCTTCCCCTTGCACATCATCATTTTTTTTCATACAATTGAATCGTGTTAATAATTTTACACTGAATTAATTTACACACCAGGACCGGCGGAATGGTGGTGCATTTACCGGTCCTTTTTATAGACGTTTAGCGATCCCCATAGGCATTGTATTTGGTTTTTTAATTTTTAGCTGTCTTTTTGAATCACCACATGCTTTTTATGCAGCGCGTATCGCAGGCCCGCGGCCTCTTTCAACGCAAACATGGCCTGTTCAAAAGTCTCTTTGTCAAATGTTCCCGAAAAACGATAGTCAAGCACGGAAGAATCCCGTACCTCAATAGTCACCCCGTACCAGCGTTCAAGGCGGACCTTCACTTCATCAAACCGCTGCTTGTCAAAAACCAGCTTGTCTGTTCTCCAGGCAATCTCCGGTTCCGTTGCAGAGAGGTTGATCAGCCGGGCGCTCGCGATCTGCACGGGTTCCATCAAGCGGGGATCGCCCGGCATGGAGCCAGAATCGCAGGCCGGGGCTCCTGTCTTCCCGTGTTCCTTGTATAAAATCAGCTTTTGGCCAGGCTTCATGAATAAATTCTGATCACCTTGCGCATTGGTCTTCAAACCAACCACTTCGACAGACCCTTCCAGCAGCGTGGTCTCAATTTTCGGATCGTCCCGGTACGCCTTCACGTTGAAT
>CAZANK010000556.1:0-2685 GCA_964486235.1 uncultured Prolixibacteraceae bacterium
GAAGACTTTTTTTAAATTTTTTCCTGATCGGTGTACTTCTGGTAATGTCGTGTGAAGGCCCTTCCAGGAAACCGGTCGGCTACGTTGATCCCTTTATTTGCACGGAGGGTGATCACGGGCAATGGGATCCATCGGCAACCGTCCCGTTTGGGTTGGTTAAACTCGGTCCGGACAGTTATCCCAGCAGCCTGACCGGCGACGGCGACTTTGCCCATTCGGGTTACAATTTTTCCGATTCCGTCGCACGGGGATTCAGCCATTTCCACAAAGGAAGCTCGGGCGGTACCCGCGTAGGTAACCGTGCAGGGAAGCTATCGGTTATCCCCTTCACCGGTGAGCAACCGGACACCTTTTTCATGAACCCGCTGGCTGAGATGGACAAAGCTTCGGAAAAGGCAAAGGCCGGCTATTATTCGGTCAGGCTGAAAAATCCGGATGTCCTGGTCGAGCTGACCGCTGCGCCTCACGCCGGTATTCACCGGTATACGTTTCCGTCCGGAGAAGCGGCGAGTCTTTTTTTAAATGAAGGGAATACCGGAAGCTCTTCGGCCATTTCCTTTAAACAGACCGACGAATACACGCTTGAAGGGTTGATGAGCATCTGGGCTGGGATCCGTTTTGTCATTAAATTTGACCGACCGGTGGTGGCGTTTCAGACTTGGACCGGCTCAGCACAGGAGGAAGGTTTGCTGGAGGAAGCTTTTCCTGATGGCGGACTAATATGTTCTTTCGGCGACCTGGAAGGCAAGCCGCTGACAGTGAAAACCGGCGTTTCGCTGAACAGCATGGACGCTGCCAAAAACAATTTTGAAGCAGAATGCGCCGGTCTGGGTTTCGACCAGATCAGGCAAAAAGCCTCCGGACTCTGGAATGATAAACTTTCAGCGATACTGGTCGAAGGAAATGACGAATACAAAACCATTTTTTATACTGCGCTGTATCATTCCATGTTCTTGCCGGTTGTCCTGAGCGATGTCGAAGGAACCTATCCGGGACTTGATCGGCAGATCCACCGGGCAGAAGGCTACCGCCATCATTTCGACTATGCCTTCTGGGATTCGTTCCGGACGAAATATCCGCTTTACAGTCTGTATCTTCCCGGCACCTACAAGGAAATTGTGCAGTCGTTGCGCGATATTTACGAGCAGGCCGATAACAGTGATCCTTTCCCCGAAAGCGACCATACCCCTCACGGTGCGGGCTTTGGCTATTATGGAAAAAACCGCTATATGCCCTTTGGCAATTGTCGCAACGAACATCAGTTGATGGTGATGGTCGATGCCTGGGCAAAGGGGTTGTTTGTTCCGGATATGAAGGCTGTTTATCCCTATCTGAAAAAAGAGGCTATGGTACAGATGCCCGAAAAATATGATTCGACCGGTTACATCCCCGCCCGGCCTGACCAAACGGGCGAATACGCCTGGGATAGTTGGTGCCTGGCGCAGGTGGCCAAATCACTCGGTGACGATGACGATTACGGGTATTTTATGAAACGGTCTGACTACTGGAAGAACACGTGGGACAGCACCCTTCAGTTTTTCAGGGCCCGTGCTGCCGACGGCACCTGGCTCGATTTTCCGGACGACCTGACCGTCAATCGCGAAAAATATACCTACGAAGGAACCAAATGGCAGTACCGTTGGAACAGCATTCATGACGTTCCTTCTCTGATGGAAATGCTTGGCGGAAAGGAATCTTTTGCCAGGGAACTGGAGTATTTTTTTGACAATGACCTGTATACTGCCGGTAATCAGATCGACCTTCATGCGCCGTTCCTGTTCAACCTGGCCGGAGAGCCCTGGTTATCACAGAAATGGGTGACCCGCATCCTGACCCAGCCCATGCCGCAGCTCTACGGAACGCACGGCTTCTTCCCGGAACCGATTGTGGACCGGATTTATAAGGCGACTCCCGACGGGTACCTGGAAGAGATGGACTGTGATTACGGGTGTATGGCTTCCTGGTATGCCATGAGCGCCATGGGACTGTATCAGGTATGCCCCGGCGACCCGGTCTACCAGATCACTTCGCCCATCTTTGAAAAGATCACCATCCGCCTCGATCCGGCGTGTTATCCCGGGAAATCCTTTACCATCAGCGGTGAAAACCTGAGTTCGGATCACTATTATATCCAGTCAGCCCGTTTTAACGGCAACCCGTTGAACCGCTCATGGCTGACGCATGATGAGATCATTAAAGGCGGGGAACTGGTGCTTCAAATGGGAAGTGAACCCAACAAAAACTGGGGGGTTGAGTAAAGGTTTCGAATGCAGATGGTGGATTGCAAACCGCACGTTACGCGCGTGGCGAAGTTTGTCTGCGCTTTGCCGGGCGGGGAAAACGTATCGGAAATGAGAGTCATAAACAGTTATTTTGAAACCATAAGTCTATGAAGCTTTTATTAACGGTCTTTTTTTTAGTTGTTTTTCTGGTCAACTATGGACAGCAGCCGGATAGCCCGGCTGCTGTTAAGGAGTGGGTGGAAGCGCATTTTTCAAAAGGGAAAATTCCTCCTTTTTCGTTCGTTTACGGAGGGAGCCACTCGGATAAATTTATCCACAACTGGGAATTCAGCACCGAAAAGCTCCCTTCTGAAGAGCCGTCGGTCGAAAAAACGGTCTATACGTGGTCGGAGCGGGGAAACGGCTTAGAGGTCAGATGCCTGGTCAATCAGTATCACAATTT
>CAZANK010000557.1:0-2684 GCA_964486235.1 uncultured Prolixibacteraceae bacterium
CGGCTGGGTGATGCCGGTATCAGAACTGAGATCGGTAACCTGATGAAACACTTGGGTTATGGGAACCAGCCTTACCTGGTATATAAACATGCTGATCTGGAGCGGGTGCATTTCCACATTGTATCTACCCGTATTGATTGTGATACCGGTAAGAAGATCACAGACAGTTACGAAAAAGAAAAAACGCAACGGTTTATTAAAGACATGGAACAGAAATACCAGCTAACCAAAGACGAATCACAAGAAAAACTGAATTATCGGTTTTCCGGTTCCAGCAAGAATTTGAAGCAAAATTTGGAAAGTTTATTCGGTCAACTCAATAAGATGGAGTTTATTACCTCCAAAGAAATGTATGATCAGGCATTGAAGCTTTTTAATGTGGAGGTCCGAAAGATAGGTCGCGGATATTCTGTTTTTGTGACAGATGAAAATGGAAATCCGGTAAGGTATCCGGTGAAAATGGGTGATTTTGAGGAGCGGCCTAGGTTTTATTTGGGAAAAGATGTGAAGTATGCTGAGGAAACAAGAGTGAATCATCAAATCGGATTGCCGGAGAATTTCAAAAAAGAATTGCTGAAATCTCTGTTCTATCAACTAAAAAATGAACATTACGAACAGAATGCCGAGCGGAATAAACGAAAAAGTCTAAAATCTGGAAAAGGAAAAAGAAATCGATTTCGAACTTGATATAAGTTCACTTCCATAGAAAGATTCTAAATGCTTTTAGGTCATTCATGTATTATCAGCTTAATAATTTTGAGTTTAAATTTTCAGCAGAAGTGATATTCAATAGAAGGTAGATAACTGCTATAGAGAATTATGAATATCTTTGGAATAATGAAACTGATTGAACAAATACAAAAAGGCGAAAGCAAAACGCTCGAATTTAAAAGGGCTTTGCCTAAAAATGAAAATATCGCCAAAACAGTAATTGCCTTTTCCAATACGAGTGGAGGTAAACTGATTATTGGCGTAAACAATAAGCGGGAAATTGTAGGTATAAACGGAGATGAACTGTTTCAAATACAGGATGACGTTGCCTCGGTTATTGCAGACAACTGTTCCCCGGGAATCATGCCGGAAATTTATAGTGTGAATATTGAAGGCAAGTTGTTGTTGGTTATTGAAATCGTACGGGGCAATGTGAAACCATACTTTTTGAAAAACCAGGGCAAAGCCGAAGGTACCTACATTCGCATTGGTGCAACAAACCGGCTTGCTGATTTGGATACGATTGCCGAACTGGAACGGCAAAAACGGCACGTTAGTTTTGATGAAGAAATTTGCTATGATCAGCCCTTTGATCAGCTCGATGTTGCTCCGGTGCTGAAGCGGTTTGAAAGTATTGGGAAACCGTTGAATGACGACAAACTAAAAAACCTGAAGCTGGTTAAAACCAAAAACGGTAGAACTTATCCAACCAACGCACTGATGATACTACTCGGTAAATTTCCGCATTGTACCGTAAAGTGTGCCCGATTTAAAGGGACTACGATGGATGTTTTTATCGACAAAAAAGAGTATGAAGGCGACATTTTTTCCATCCTTGAGAACACTCAGAGTTTTGTATTGAACCACATCAACCTGAAAGCAGAAATAAAAGGGTTATACCGTGAGGAAACATACGAGATTCCAATGGTTGCACTGCGCGAAAGTTTGGTCAACGCCCTAATTCACAGAGATTACGTTAATCAAGGACGGGATATCAAGGTGGGGGTTTACGATGATATTGTAAATGTTGTGTCTCCGGGCAGTTTGCCGAGTAACATTACCATGGAAGATATTTTTAACGGACGCAGCGAAGCACGGAACCGGGTAATAGCTCATGTTTTTAAAGAACTGGGCCTGATTGAACAATGGGGAAGCGGGATAAACCGGATTATTAACGCTTGCAAGGAACAGGGTTTACTCTCCCCCAAAATTGAAGAAAAAAACGACTTTTTTGATGTGGAGATTATTCGTCCGGTTCTAACCGGTTCGGGTCAATCGAAAGCGACGGTGGAGGAAAGTACGGCGGAAACCGGCGGAAAACCGGCGGAAAACCGGCGGATTCCGGCGAATTGTAGCGAACAGGAAAAAGTTGTGCTGGATTACCTGTTTGAGAATGGTTCTATAAAATCCGGACGGGTTGAAGAATTGCTCACAATAAAGGACAGCAGGTCCCGGGAGCTGTTAAAACAAATGCTGGATAAAGGCTTTATTGAAAGGCACGGACAAGGCAGAAGTACGTTCTACACGATTGTGGAAAAGGAAGGAAAGGATTGAGTTAGATGAAAGCCAGAAATACCCGAAAAGTGATATTGCATAGTGGCATTTGGTGCATGAAAGTTTGAAAAACATCCAATAAATATGAAACTCACAGAAAGCCAGATAGAAGAAATTGCAGACAACCTGGATTGCGGGATGAGATGTTTTTACAACCTCAAAACGGGCGAGATTAAAACATTACTCAATTTTGACAATTGGATTGGAGCTGACGAGGAGCCATGGGAAGAAGAATCGAAGGAGATTGATGAAAATTGGGATGATTATTTTGAGTTTACAGGATTTGAGACCCATGAATCTTTTCGGATAATGGCTGATTTTGCAGAGCGTATTGATGACCCAAAGCTACAGGATCAATTGATAAATGCGTTAAACAGGCCAAAACCGTTTCGAAATTTTAAATGGCAGATCGATAATTC
>CAZANK010000558.1:0-2682 GCA_964486235.1 uncultured Prolixibacteraceae bacterium
ACATCGGGGCTGACGTGATCGGTCTGTGCAGCTATTGCAGCAAGCTGGTCAGCGATTTTGGCCAGGTAAAAAAAACAGTGGAACCGGGAAGGAAGGATGCCTTCGGCCCGTATAAATGATTTATTTAAAGAAGATGGAAAAGAATTTTGTTGTTTTTTTGATCATCTTATCTTTGGGGCTTGTACATTGCCGGACTAAGAATGAGGCGGTTCTTCCCAGGAAAAACCTTTACTGGGGAGATATTCATAATCACTGTAATGTGGGGTACGCGAAAGGATCGCTGGAACGGGCTTATGACATTGCACAAAGCCACCTTGATTTTTATTGCTTCACGCCTCATTCACAGTGGCATGACCAACCAGATAACGGTAGCCTGGAAAGATTTACCAAAGCGTATGAACTGGTCAGGCAAAGCTGGGGAAAAGTAAAGCAATACGCCAATGACGCTTATCAGCCTGGAAAGTTTGTTTCTTTTCTTGGTTACGAATGGCATTCAAGCCATTATGGTGATGCCTGCCTGATCCTGCCGGGACACGACGGCGAACTGGTCTATCCGGATAACATGAAAGACTTGAAGCAGTTTGCCAGGGATAACCGGGCGCTGCTGATCCCGCACCATCCGTCCTACCTGAGGGGAATGCGGGGTCAGAACTGGGAAGTGCTGGGAGAAACACAAATAACACCTGTTGTTGAAATTTATTCGGAACACGGGAATGCGGAATCAGACCGGTCCGTATGAAGAAGATAAAAGGAATAAAATAACCGGCGTCAATGAAAGAAGCTGCCAATTCATTTCCTATACCTCCCGGGATGAAGCTTTCGGGGAACGGGCCACGAACAGTGTAATCCTGGAGTTGCAAGGTTCTCCCGAAACAGAACTGGAAATTTCCGTGTCGTTGCCCACGGAAACGACATACCGGAAATCACTGAAAGAACTGGCAGCATCAAACGACATCTTCTTTACCGGGGGAATGGGGTCGGGATCGGTCATGATCCACCGCGTGGTCTTCAGTGAAAATTACAGCAGTGAATTTTCATACCGGGAGCAGAGGAACAGCGATACGACCGACTGGTATTACGTGCGGGTCATCCAGGCAAACGGCAGTATGGCCTGGTCAAGTCCGGTCTGGCTCAACGCAAAAAAATGATGGTCGTTGCATCTTTTTAATAAAAATGGACTACCAGGGCGTTTTGGCCCGTGAATACGCGGAAATGAGGATAATCCGGTATCTTCGAACATTGACGAAAATGCCCGTTGTATCATGGAACAGATGGCCGAAGCAAAACTCAAGAGAGCCGATATGATTGCCAAATTCTCTTTCAATGGTTTCCTGTCCCGGCAATTCCACCGAAACCTGCACATAAAGCGTTTCGCCGTTACGTGTACCGACAAAGTCTATTTCCTCGGTGGCCAAAACGCCTTTCACGAACATGATTTGGTTCATTAAAAACCTTTGGTTTTCTTTATATCTTCGCCATTGGATCCGAAAATCCATTATTGGATAAAATGATCACCTAAGGAGGCGGAGGAATTGATAAATTTTTATCTTCGTCTTTCAGTCCTAAATCCATGATCTGATCAAAAAGATCACTTCAGAAAGTAACCGAATTGATAAATTTTAAGATAATGTGGAAAAAAATAGTATTGAGTATTGTTAGTTTGACGATTTGTTTTCAACTGCTTTCACAAACCGAAGCGGGTGCACCAAAACTTTCAGATCCAAAATCCTTCACCTGGATCCTCTTACCCGATCCGCAGAGCTACAACAAGTTTGGACGGAACCAGGCGCTGTTCCAACTCATGACCAGTTGGATCGCCGATCAGAAAGAAGCGCTGAATATTCAACTGGTTTTATGTGTCGGCGATCTTGTTGAGCAGAACAACCTCCTTCTTCCTGACGGGAAAAATGGCGACCAAACCAGTGTTGAACAATGGGAAGCCGTTCAGACTGCTTTCAGTAAACTGAATGACCAGGTACCTTATATCTTGTGCACCGGTAATCACGACTACGGGATAAAGAGCGCCGAAAACCGGTATTCGCAGTTCAACAGCTATTTCCCGCCCCAGGGAAATCCGCTGACCCGCGAGTTGCTCGTTGAAATGGCTCCCAACGCTGCCGCCGTGCAGACGCTTGAGAATGCATGTTATGAATGGAAATCGCCGTTCGGTCAACCGTTCCTGATCTTTTCACTGGAATTCGCTCCGCGCACGGCAATCCTCCAATGGGCGAAGCAGGTGGCGTCAAGACCTGAATACAAAGACCACCTGGGCGTTCTTTTAACGCACAGTTACCAAAACTCAAAAAAAGAACTGACCGGCAAGGAACATTATCCGCTCACCGATGCCAACTACGGAGCAGCCATCTGGAAGGACTTTATAAACCCGTCGGGTAATATGCGGTTTGTCTTCTGCGGGCACATCGCCGACAGCGAATCGCACGAAGGAATGGTCAGTTACCGGGAAGATACCAACCAGACCGGAAAGAAAGTCCATCAGATGCTCTTCAATGCCCAACGTGAAGGAGGCGGCTGGCATGGCAACGGAGGAGACGGGTGGCTGCGGATCCGGGAGTTCTGGCGGTATCATTGTTTTACGCAGGCCTGCCGCCTGCGTAAAATAGAAATCAGTTTATCAGTATTCCAACTTCGAGCGGACGGTCGGACTCGATGATATCCGGTTGT
>CAZANK010000559.1:0-2681 GCA_964486235.1 uncultured Prolixibacteraceae bacterium
GAAGCCAGGTAGTCGGACAGGTCGCGTTCTTTGGGCGTACTGCAAACTACCCTTGGGTTATTTCTCTTTTCATGCCAAAATACAATGGTGTTTTTGGTAAGTTTAGTGCCAAAATACCATAATGAGTTCGATAAAGGCGACAAAACCACCGGGAAGATGCTTTTTTTGGATTTACTCGTTATATTTGCCGCTATATGTTTGGTTAAATGGAAAAAGGACCGGATATGGAAATTGTCGGAGAAATCAAACGGGGCGATCGCCTGGCGTTTACCCAATTGTTTGATGCTTACTACCATCCGTTATGTTTTTTTCCAACAGGTATTTGAATGATCTCGATCTTTCCCGGTCAATCGTCCAGCAGGTATTTGTTTCTTTTTGGATAAACCGGGAAAAGCTGTCAATACAAAAGTCTGTAAAGTCCTACTTGTTTCATTCCGTTAGAAATGCGTCTATCGATTACCGGAGAAGGAAGAAGAACCAGACGCATGCCGTGGAACTGGACGATGAAATGATCCAGACCCCTTTTCGCGATTTGATCGAAGAAGCGGAACTCGATGAAAAAATTAACAAGGCGATTAATGACCTGCCGGAAAAATGCCGGGAAGTTTTTGTCGCCTGCCGGTTGGAGGGATTGAAATATGCACAGATCGCCGAAAAACTGAACATATCCATTATCCCAATACCGACTGGTGGGGTGCAACCTTAAGAGACTATGCCCCGCAACAACAACATAATTTGAATATCAGAGGTGGAAACGAAAATGTAAAATGCTTTGTTTCCGGTGGCTATTACCACCAGGATGGGATGCTGAAATCGGACGACATTAAAAATAAGCGTTATAACCTGCGCTCAAATATCGATGTCAAATTAAGTAAAAAACTGGATTTTGGTGTAGATATCTCGATCATCAACCAGGATTATACAGGGCCAAGAAATCAATTGGAACGTGGCAGTGCGCTTGGAATCATGACCATGCTTTACCGTGCGCGTCCTTACTGGTCCAATCTTCCCGCACCGGATGCCGGCTATGTTTTAACTCCGCCGGAAACATCGCCGGCTGTACTTTCCGAAATTGACTATGCCGGCTATATGAAATGGACAAGGCTGGGGGGTTGATTTCAGCCTTTGGAATAACAAACTTGAAGGCTCTTTCGATTGTTTTTACCGCAAACGGACTGACGTTTTGGGAGCGCGGTTAAGTTCAATCCCCAACATCGTGGGCGCGAATATGCCCAATGAGAATTACGCGGAATATGATAACCGGGGCTGGGAAGCCAGTTTAAGTCATACCCACCGGGTCGGTCAGTTCCGATACAGTGTGGGGGGTAATATTTCGTGGAACAGGGAAAAGTGTGTGTTTAAAGATCAGGCAGAATTTGCCAGTCAGGAAGCCAGGCGAACAGGCAATGTAATTGGCGAGTATACTGACCGTTGGTGGACTTACCCGACCGATGGGCTTTTTAAATCCTTTGATGAAATCCAGAACTGGGCCGACATTGACGGGAAGAATAATGCGACTGTCAAGCCGGGGGATGTGAAATTTATCGACACAAACAAGGATGGGAAAATTACCTGGGATGATGTCATCATCGCGGGGAGAGGAACCTATCCCCGGTTTACCTACGGACTGACCATGTCAGCCTCCTGGAAAGGATTTGAATTAAGCATGTTGTGGCAGGGTGCCGGGTTATACAATTACAACCTCCGGAGTTCTCCCGACCTGACCTATCCGTTCTATGCCAGCAATACGCCAACGACTGAGATGTACGGGCATTCGTATGTTCCCGAAGGTAATCCCTGGATGGAACCCAACACGGATGCGAAATGGCCCCTCTACCGCACAGACAGCTACAACCGGTCATTGATGACCTACAAAACATCATCCCAGTTCTGGCTGATTAACGGGGCTTATATCCGGCTTAAAAATATCATGCTGGGATATAATCTCCCCCAAAAGCTGGTTGAAAAAGCTGGATTTCAAAAATGTAAGGTCTATATTTCCGGCTATAATTTGCTGACCTTTTCGGCCCTTGATTTTGTTGATCCGGAAATTGACACCAGCCCGGCCCGTACTTTTGGCGACTACCATCCGCCGCTCGGCAATTATAATGTCGGTGTCATTGTGAACTTCTAACGATAAAAACTACTTCTATGAAAAGAATAAAATTTATAGATATTCTGTTTGTCATCCTGTTTGTTTCCTGTGAGGATATTTTTGACAAACAACCATTAAGCAAAATATCAGATTCCGACGTCTGGCAACAACAGGCCATGATCGAAGCGTACGTGACAGATTTATATTCCCGCTTCCCGTTCAATGATCCTTTTAGCCATTATCAATGGCATACCTTTACCGATGAGGGAACCTATGGTGCCGGAAACACAAGTTTCACTAATGTACCCTCCGGGGGGATCACCCGGAGTAATGACGAGCTGTCGTACTGGGATTACGGTTATATCCGGGATAAGGGTTTCGGGATCATTTACATTCCGACAGGCCGGACGTTCAACGTAAACCTTCCCGCTATATCGGGCGATATCACCTGTTGGTGGTATAATCCTTCAACCGGAGCGATCTGCAATCAATCCGGAAAAGAAACAAGGAAGCCTTTCAAAACAATTTCACGGCAAAAGAAAATCAACAATGCTCAGTTTGTCTCTCCTTCAGGTCAGGACTGGAT
>CAZANK010000560.1:0-2680 GCA_964486235.1 uncultured Prolixibacteraceae bacterium
CCAGGTCAGACAGCATGGAGCGGTATCCGGTATTTTCCCGCGCTCCTTCACTGTACCCCTTCCCCCTGAAATCAAAACGCAAACAGGCATAGCCATGTTGGGCAAGGACGCGTGCCATCTTAATAAACAGTTGGTGTGGTCCGATCCGGTACCCGGCAGAACCATGCAAAAAAATGATCATCGGAATTTCATTTAACTCCGTATTCAACGGGTGATGAAGGATCCCAAACAGCTTCTCTTTGCCATTCAGAAAGGTAACCGGTATTTCTTCGCAATCGTAATTCATCTCACATTTCACCTTTTACTTTTCACATTTCACCTCTATAATACCCGACAATTTCATCAATAACCGGCTGGTAAACCGGGTTGTCAATCCAGTCCCAAAACGGGTCAAGCCTGAGCTGCTTCAGATTCAATTTTTCATTTAAAGATGCCTCATTCATGATCTTTTGAAAATTCCGTGTCGCTTTTCCGGTTGGGGTAACGTGGATGATCAGCGTGCGGATACCAAGGTCCTTCAGCGTTGGGGTTAAATCCTCCTGTTTTTGGAGATCGGCATAGAACAGCGCACTGATCTCGTAGCCGTCGAAGTCAACGGATTCGCTTTCAGTCAGTTGGTTGATCAATTCATCCCTTCTCGATGATGTTTTGCCATTCGTGATCAATTCTTTCATCGCTTCTGCCTCAGCGCATGTTTGAAATAAGTTCCCGGGTCGAGGACTGGTTCAATGAAAACAGCCGTTGAGCTGTTTTCATATTCCTTCAAGGCGGAAAGTGCCATATAGCATCCTAACCGTAATCCAATTAATGATCCGTTGTATTTTGGGCTGAAAATATACCGTGTTGATCAGGATAAAAGGAAGGGCGATCAGGGCGATCAGGAAAAGCTGATCATTCAGCCAAATAAGCGCAACGGCAATTCCAATGATTGTTAAAAAGTTATTGATAAACCGTAAGACGCTTCCTGTCACGATACTTTGGATCGTATTGATCTCGTTGTTGATCCGGTGCAAGATGTCTCCCGCCTTGTTTTTGTCAAAAAAACTCATCGGGAGCCGGATCAGGTGTCTGAACAGGTCCATCCGCATATCGCGTATGATGTAGTTGCTCACCAGTTCATAGAGGTAGTCCGAGACGAAGGTGATCACAATGCGGGCGATATTAATCGCAAACAACACCAAAAGGATATTCACAAGATAATCAAAATCCCGGGCAGGCAGCGCATTGTCCAGGATCAGTTTCAGGATATACGGTGAAGCCAGACCGGCAACACTCCCTGTGATCATCAGGAAAAACAACACGGTCTCTTTGGCCCAATAAGGTTTCAGGTACGAAAGAAACCGGAGTATGATCTTATAATCGTTCATTTAAGTAACTACTCTTGCTCTCATGTTTTTTCTCCAATTCCCCTCCTTGGAGGAGTTAGGGGAGGCCTTATAACAAAGTAAAAACCTGCTCCTGAGAATACCTAATGCATAACGTGAAAACTCTTGCCTGTAGTGAGTAAATATTTACCCACTACTTCATCCTCGTCCCTTTGAAACGAGTATGATTTATGTAAAATACAAACAGGAATGAATTGAAGCGTAGCGAAAATTCTGGCTATGCGAATTGGAGCGAAGCGGAAATCCCCGAAGGGAATTCCATCCGACCATTAAAAAATAAATTATTTACGGATGTAACCAAAATCTCTCATCGGAATACTCTCCGGGGGCGCTTTTCTTTACGACTGTAACAAAGGATCGGACAATCGTGTAAAAATTGTATCTTTGAATAAAAAACGTAATTATGAGTTTAGCGTTAACGAATAAAACAATAGATAAATATTTTGGATTCTTAACCCGACTTGATAATAGTTCAAAGAAAAAGCTGATTATTAAGTTGACAGAATCGATCGAAACGAGAAAAGAAAGCAAATTTAATTTGAGGGACTTGTATGGGGCATGGGAAGATTCAAGAGACTCTGACCAAATAATTAAAGAGATTAGGGACTCTCGGGTTGATAACAGGAATATTCCTGAATTTTAATGACGCGAGCATGATTTATACCAAATTCTGGTTATGCGAATTGGAGTGAAGCGGAAATCCCCGAAGGGAATTCCATCCGACCATTAAAAAATAAATTATTTACGGATGAAATATATGCTTGATACCAATATTTGTATCCATTTTTTTAGAGGCAAATTCAACTTAATTGAAAAACTCGAAGAAATTGGGCTGGATAACTGTGCAATCTCAGAGATAACGCTTGCAGAACTTGTATTTGGAGCCGAGAATAGTGAGACGCCCAAGAAAAATCATCAAATTATTGAAAAATTCTCAATTCAGGTCTCCATACTCCCGATCTACGATTCCATATATCTTTATGGTAAAGAAAAAGCCAGGTTAAGGAAATTAGGAACCATGATAAGCGATTTCGATTTGTTGATTGGCTGCACTTCTGTAGAGAAAGAATTAATTATGGTTACTGAGAATATCAGTGAGTTTGAAAGAATTTCCGGTATTAGAATTGAAAACTGGGTTGACAGAAGCCGATAATGCACTTATTCATTCCTCTTTGTTTCGCACCACCTTTAACGTTTGACTCATCGACACGCTCGTTTCATGCGAATATTATTTCACAGTCTAATTAGAGTCTGTCCATAGAGTCAATGATTTTCGATCCGGTTTGTCCCGAAAG
>CAZANK010000561.1:0-2659 GCA_964486235.1 uncultured Prolixibacteraceae bacterium
GCGGGGCTCGTTCCCGTAAGTCATCATGCAGAATGAAGGATGATTGCCGTATGCCCGGATCATACGCTCACTTTCTTCATAAAGGTACTGGTCGAAGGGTTTACCATCTCCAATGGTGGTGGACTGATTTGCCCATGACGAACATTCCACCTGAAGATAAAAACCTGCCTTATCGGCAGCGACAAAAGCAGCTTCCGGAGGACACCACGAGTGGAAACGCATGTGGTTGAGCCCATGTGCCCGGCAGATCCTGAAAATCCGGGACCATTCTTCCTCACCGGTAGCCGGATACCCTGTCTTGGGAAAAATAGCGCATTCGAGGGTTCCTCTTAAAAAAACGGGATGCCTGTTGACCACCAACTGCCTGCCTTCCGCCCGAAATTCGCGCATTCCAAAGGTCGTGCGACAGGTGTCAGTCACTTCACTTGAGGCATTTGTCAGGGTTGCGGTGAGTTCATACAAAAACGGGTGGAATTCGTTCCAGAGCTTCACATCATCGCCCATCGGATAGTCAACCGTTAAAACCGTATCACCCGCATCGAGATTAAAATCAGCGAGGCGTTCCGGAATTGTACCAGCGCCGTCTGCTTTCAAAGTCAGACTGACACTGGTTGCTTTGCCGGTTTGGTTGCTGACATCAATTTTCGCCGTGATCTTCTTGTCCGGAACATTAGGATAGATTTGGATATTCCTGATGTTTACAAGAGGATATGCTTTGAGGAGTAACTCTCCCACAATACCGTTCCAGTTGGTCTGTGTGTGGTCGGAAACACTATGCGAATTGATCCCCGGATCAATCTCTTTAATCCGGTTATCGACACAAATGGTCAGGATATGCTTTCCGGGAGTAAGCAACGAAGTAAGATCATAAACGTGAGGTGTTCCCAGCGAATTCCGCATCCCGGCTTCCCGGTGATCCACCCATAAACGGGTTTCCCAATGGCAACGTTCCAGGAACAATTCGATTTGCCTTTCCTTCCAGTCTTTTGGAATGGCCACTTCTTTTTGATACCAGGCTGCTCCCTGGTAATGCTTCAATGGCTGAAGCCAAAACGGGACCTTAAAGGTTCCGGGCTGCCTGTATTTTTCATAAGCCGGACTTTTAAAAAAAGTGCTGTCAACAACCTGTCCGGTCCATTCGGTCTGCAAATTGACATCATTACCTTTGCCGTTCGAATTCATTGATCCGGGCAATATGACCGCATCTTTAAGCTCGCCGGAATACCATTCCCCTGCTATTCCTTCATCGTTCGGGTCAGCAGCAAAATGCCATTCGCCCGCCAGGTCAATTTGCGTAACCTGCCGTTGAGTGCAACCTGCCGCAACCAGAAAAAACAAGACTGCGGTCAAAAGAAAAGCCTGTTCTATCGTCCACACGGTTCCCGATCCCCGGTTTCCCGTCTCCTGTCTCCGGTCTCCTGTTTCCCCATATCCTCTTCCTGCCTCCGGTGTCCCGTCTCCCGTTTCCGGTCTCCGTCCCTTTTGCCCTATACGCTGTGCGCTATGCTCCATGCCGTTTATTAAGCTCATATTCAATTTCATTACCGTTTTCATCTGTTTATTTTTTCAATTTAAATTCCTGCAATTTTCGTACTTAATTGCAGCTCTTTGATTTAGTTTATCAACGTATGGAACTCGCCAGGATAATCATGCTCCTGTGTGAGAGGTATGGCTCTGATGGCTCGTTTCATTTAAAGTATTTCATAATCTCATCCGTAATGAGCTGATGCCCTTTCTCATTTGGATGATTAACCTGCGACATAAAATCTTTCAGATTAAATCCTGACAATACCTGCGTTTTGAATTGTCCGTAGCTGTCGACGAGGCCAATCCGGTACCTTGCGGCCAGGTTGATCAGCATCTCTGAAAACTGTTCCAACTCATTTTCCTTTGCGACGATATCGACCCGCATATCCGGCGACGGGGTTAACAGGATCACCGGAATACTTTCATCCAATGCCGCATTGATCATGATCTCCATGGCCTCTCCGGATATTTCAAGCCCCAATGACCGGTCATTCAGTGCGTAATCCAGGAAAAGAACATCCGGTTTATGAGTCAGCACATCACGCTCAAACCTTTTTGCCCCCTGCAGTGAATTTTCACCACCGATCGAAGTTGTAATGACATTGATCACTGCATAGGGATAACGCTCCTTTAATTTTTTCAGCATCAGGTGCGGATAAGCGTCCAGGGTCCTGACATCGGGCGTGGCAAAATAACCACTTGGAACAGAATGACCATGAAAGACCAGGTTGATCGTCCTGTTTTCCGGCCATTTCTTTTTCATCTCGGATTTGAGTTCATTCAGATAGGTACTGTCGGCGATCTGTCCGGCACAGAAACCGGATATACAAAGGAACAGCACCAAACAAAAGATCTTATTCATTGATTATTGACTATTGATTATTCATTATTGATTTGAATGCTTGACACTTCGCTGTTTGATCGCTGCGCCATTGCTGTTGTTTTTCCGGTGTCCGGTCTCCCGTTTCATGTCTCCGTTTCATGTCTTGTGTCTTGATACTTGATACTCGATACTTATGTCTGATTACTTACGACTCACGACTTCTAAAAAATTCCTCTACTTCTTCCAGGGTCTTTCCTTTGGTTTCCGGTAATTTTCTCAGGGTAAACAGGAATCCTGACAAACAAATAA
>CAZANK010000562.1:0-2655 GCA_964486235.1 uncultured Prolixibacteraceae bacterium
TCAATATGATGTTCATATAAAGGTAAACGTCCGGGTTTTTGGTTATTCAAAACCTGAAACAAATTCTCGTGATTCGGTTCAAACGTGGTTTTTCCCATTTTCTCATTCGTTTTGTTTAAATCAATCTGTTCAAAAAGTTGATCCTGCCCGGAGCTATGACCTATTCATAGGAAATCATCATAACATTTCCCTGTTCATCAGGTCATTACCAGTCATTTTGATTTCAATTTCAGTTCCTTTCTTCCGGTTAATCACATAGGGAATATCAGTAAGAAAGTCAAAACAGTTGTCAGAGATGTCTGATTCTCCGTCAAGATCAAGACAAAGCCCCCATACATAGACGGGAGAAACAAGCGTAATTTTATCATCGCTTTGCCGGATTGAAACCTGAGGCTTTGGCAAATTAAGGTCTTTAAATTTCGTGAGAAACAGCCGATGCTGAGCGATCATTGCTTCCTTGTCTTTCAACAAAGCGAACGCACCATGATCCTGAATACCGGCGGCTTCAAAAACGCTCTTTTCAAAAGAAGCAATCACCGTTGACGAATTCGGGGGTAAAGAGACTTTTTTGTGCTCGCGAACAGGATAATCCCCGTTTATCCCGAATAGCCCATACTCAAGGTGGCCATTCCATGGTCCCTGCCTGTCATTTATCCCGTAAATATTCACTTTCGTACCTTCTTGCGCCACGACCACACTAATTTGTTCAAAAGCCCTTCTTACCGGGTGATAAGCAAGTTTCTTGCGAAGGTAATAATCAACAATTGTCCAGCCATGGGTAACCGGCCATGAATCATTGTACATCCAAAATATCGCGCCTGAGCTGCTGTACATCCTTCTGTGATAGTTATGAATATACTCCGACAGTCCTTCCGACTGAAGCAATGCACTGGCAAATACATAATCATCGAAACTCATTTTGGTATAGTCTTTGCCAAGCCAGTCCTCCACAAACCGGTAAGTTATCCCCTTTTTGTCATTCCAAAAATTCACCAGGTTATCATGTAAATCCCATGAAAAAGAACGAACAAACTGTTCCCCGTCAGGTAAAAACTGACGCAGGGTAGCCGGCGAACTGGCTCCCAGCACGCCGCCTTCGTTCGGGAAACGATCCACGTAATTTCGATACGCCCATATATTGGTACCGTCCTGATTCAGTGAAACTCCCCATGGATGCTGATCGCCTGTCAAAGGACTCTGCGGATGTTCCTGATTTTCCGAATATGGAGAACTTGGCCAATAAAAACGATAAGGATCTTCTTCTTTCATAATAACAGGGAGCAAATGGTGATAAATGACATAATCCGGGACTACTTTTCCCGCGTTCGCATAACCCCACGACCATGTCGCCCATTCAATCTCATTATTCCCGCACCACAGGATCAAAGAAGGATGATGCGCAAATTCACGGACGGCCCAGGTTGCTTCCTCTTTTATATTCTGATAGAAATCAACATCATCGCCCGGATATTTGGAACATGCAAACAGGAAATCATGCCAGACCACAAGTCCTTTCTCATCGCACAACCGGAGCAAATCGTGACCCGCGAAAAGGCCTCCTCCCCAAATGCGAAGAATATTGAAATTCGCTTTGACGGCCATATCGACCAGTTTTTCAAGCCGTCCAATTTCAATATTGCTGTAAATCATGTCCGGCGGCACCCAGTTGCCCCCCTTCATGAAGACCGGTTGGTTATTCACCTTTATCGTAAAAAAATTCCCCTCGACCGGATGCGGCGAACGGTCAATGTCGATCTTTCGGAATCCGATTTTTTCGGATCCCGAATCGACCACGTTACCGTCTGATCTTACATCGACTCTCAGCGTGTACAGGTTCTGCGCGCCTTGTCCTGCAGGCCACCATAAGTCAGGCTTCTCGACCTTCATTTTTAGCTCACAGGGGTTAATTCCCGCAGATGCTTTTACGTGCGTTGAAACCTGCTGGCCGGTTTCGACCAGGGTTACATCCAACGTAAGTGGCAGCGAATCTTTCTTTACTTCGATAAACGCTCTGACCGTCATCTCTGCGGCCGACAAGTCATCGTTCATCTTTATCCAGGGTACCAGATGATCCAGCCTGGCATCATCCCTCCATATCAATGAAACATCCCCGGTAATCCCAACGTTGATCAATTGCGGATTCCAGTCCCACGAGAACTGGTACTGCGGCTTGCGCAGCCAGTGCCGTTTGTTCAGGTGAACATTCAGCGCATTACTGTAGCCGCTCAAATTTTTATCTGCCACATCATACAGCCCGCTTTCAACGCCGACAACCAGCATATTATTCCCTTCTTTTAGCTTTCCCGTTATATCGATCAGATAAGGGATAAAAGCATTTTCATGTTTTCCGATGAGCCGGCCATTCAGATAAATCCTTGCAGAATAATCGAGCCGGTCAAACTTCAACCATACCGTTTTATGCAACGCTTCGCCGGGAGCATGAAATTGTTTATAGTATTGCCAACAGTGCTCACCAACCCATCGTGCCGACAAATAGTTTCTTCCATCGTTCAGATCGTCAATCATTCCCTTTTTTTGCATGGCGGCAATCAGATCCATCGGGACTTCGACGTCCATATAACGAAGCGTGTCGGTTAAAGGATCCATCATGGAAAACGCCTCCACCTCATTTGGTCCATGATTCCCGTCATTCCA
>CAZANK010000563.1:0-2654 GCA_964486235.1 uncultured Prolixibacteraceae bacterium
ACATCCGCACAAACGGTCAGCAACACGGGAGCCTGCACCACAGCCGCCTGATTAAAATGCAGGGGAGCCAGCCTGGTTTTATTCGCCGGGTCCCTGGTGATGACCACGCTGTACAACTGCATGTTTCCCGTAGTCGATGCCCGTGTCCCGGCTTCGATGACCGTCGTCAGCAGATCATCGCCAACTTCGTCAGCCTTGTATTGACGAATCGAACGGTGTTGAAATAAAAAATCCATCTTCCTTTTTTTAATTTTTCCTGATCCCTGCAAAGGTACGGTTTTTCGCGTGATCAGGGGACGGTCAAGGAAAAACCCGCGCGCCGGAATGAGTATCCCGCTCAGGATCAGAAAGAAAATTCCGGATTGAAGAAGCATTTGTTCCCGGCACCCAAACAACATTAACTAAATTTTAAACTCTCGACAAAATCATCAAAACGAAAACAAAAAATTTGATGGTCTTGAATATAGTTCGTTATTTTGTGTGGCTTGAAGAGGGCTGATAAATTTAAAAAATTCATTCATAACTTATTAAACTTTCAATTATGTCACAAATTAAAATCGGTATCAACGGATTTGGCCGCATCGGACGTTTTGTGTTCCGTCAGGCTGTTGCAAAAGGGACCATTCAGGTTGTTGCCATCAATGACCTGATCGACGTGGATTACATGGCTTACATGTTAAAATATGATTCAACACACGGAAGATTCAAAGGTGAAGTCAGTGTGAAAGATGGTAAACTGGTGGTTAACGGACAAGCAATCCGGGTCACATCGGAAAGAAATCCTGCCGACATCAACTGGGGAGCAGTGGGTGCCGACTATGTGGTCGAGTCGACCGGGTTGTTCCTGACCAAAGAAAAAGCACAGGGTCACCTGGACGCCGGAGCCAAAAAAGTGATCATGTCTGCACCTTCAAAAGACGATACCCCGATGTTTGTCATGGGTGTCAATCACACCGCTTATAACAACGCCATGAATTTCGTTTCCAACGCTTCATGTACGACGAACTGTCTGGCTCCTGTCGCCAAAGTACTGAACGACAAGTTTGGAATCCTCGAAGGTTTAATGACAACCATTCACGCCACAACCGCCACGCAGAAAACCGTTGACGGTCCGTCCATGAAAGACTGGAGAGGCGGAAGAGGCGCCGCTCAAAACATCATCCCTTCATCGACAGGCGCTGCCAAAGCAGTAGGAAAAGTCATTCCTTCGCTGAACGGCAAACTGACCGGCATGGCGCTCCGTGTTCCCACTCCCGATGTATCTGTTGTGGACCTGACTGCCCGTCTGGCAAAGGAAACGACATACCAGGAAGTCTGCGCCGCCATGAAAGAAGCTGCTGAAGGTGAACTGAAAGGAATTTTGGGTTATACCGAAGATGAAGTGGTTTCGACCGACTTTTTAGGCGAAACCCGTACTTCCGTCTTTGACGCGAAAGCGGGCATTCAATTGTCACCGACATTCGTCAAAGTCATTGCCTGGTACGATAATGAAATCGGCTACTCCACAAAGGTCGTGGAACTGATCGAATACATGGACGCCGTAAAATAAAAAAAAAGGGTTGCCGACGGCAACCTTTTTTTTTGCCGTTAAAAGCACTTCTTAAAAAAACGGACGAATAAATGAACCAATTATTCGACGGTTTTAACCGATCCCGGATCGACCTTCTAAAAACATCCTTCACAAATCACACTTTCTCAGATCATTAAAAAGCAACTGCTCTCAATTAATCTTTTTTAACACTTATTCCCTAACCTTTCTTTTTCTTTGCCGTTAAATGGGACTGCGTGCAAAACAGTGGGATTGTTTACATAATTTTTGAAAATTAATAGATTCATGGGATACCTTAGCCAGATCACATCCGGCGAAAAACCGGACTTTTGTCTTCAGATCATTTTGGATGGTGAGCATACATTTGAAGATTTTCATGCGGCCATTCAGAAGGCATGTGGCTATAGTCCAAACCAAATGGCCTCTTTTTTTCTGCCGGGTCATTCCCCCGGAAAACAGATCGAAATAACCGAACTGGATTCGGGTTTTTCCGGTTTCCCCCACTATTTGATGGGAAAAACGCAACTAAAAAGCCTGCTCAAGTCCGCGCAGCAACGCTTTACATATGTCTTTGATTTTTTTCAGGACAGATCGTTCGATATTGAATTAACAGAAATTTTTATGGAAAAGAATCTTGTAGAACCTTCCATCACCTTGCGAAATGGTGATGCTCCAGCCCAGGTCCTGGAAGAAGAAATCCAGGAACAGAATTTTGCACCTTCCGCTTTGACGGAACGATGCGATTACGGTGACCTGGATGATTATACCGAAATTTTTGGAGAAATGGAAGACTTACTGGAAGGGAGATAACCCTTCCGGTTTTTTTTAAAAAAAGCTTACCTTTGCGGGACTAAGCAATCGGGGATGAAGAAAACACTACTGGTTCTTTTGGGGCCTACCGGGGTTGGAAAAAGTCGTTTGAGCGTTCGCCTGGCACACCATTTTCACACTGAGGTCATTTCGTCTGATTCGCGCCAGGTTTATCAGGAGCTTTCCATTGGCACCGCGGTTCCCCCGATAGCCCACCGGGAAAACGTCAGACATCATCTCATTCACACCCACTCCATACACGATTATTACAGCGCCAGTCAGTTCGGGGAAGATG
>CAZANK010000564.1:0-2648 GCA_964486235.1 uncultured Prolixibacteraceae bacterium
AAAAAAGCCGGAAAATACAGCGAATATTTCCCGGCATTCCATAAAAGAACGGAGGTTCCCTTACGATTTAGAATTATCCCTTCCTGCCCGGAAGACTATTTATTAATCCTAAACATGACAAATTTATGAAAAAATCATGGAATTATTGTAATCGGCAACGATTACGTAAATTACTTAGAATGATGAAAATGACTATTTTTCTGATCATGCTGGGCCTGATGCAATCGCTGGCAGGTTCGTCTTACAGCCAGAATGCCCGGCTGGATTTGAAAATGAATGCTTCGCTGGAAGCAATCCTGGGAACGATCGAAGACCAAACCGACTTTCACTTTTTTTACCGCAGCGAAGAGATCGACACGAAGCAGAAGCTGGATGTGGACATCCGGAACAGCACTGTTTTTGAAATTCTGGACAACATGCTGCCCAAGGCTAATCTCTCGTACCAGGTATTCGACAAGTACATCGCGATCAGTCCGTCCGGCGATCATTCTGCCGCTGTGAGCGGGCCTTCCGGCGGACAGCAGCAAAAAGTCACCGGAAAAGTGACTGACCCTTCGGGCGCTCCTTTGCCGGGTGTCACGGTGATCGTCAAGGGGACCACCCTTGGAGCGGTGACCGACGTGAACGGGCATTATACGCTCGCCAACATCAAAGGCGATGCAATCCTGGTCTTTTCGTTTATAGGAATGAAAACCCAGGAAATTCCCGTTGCCGGAAAATCGGTGATGAATGTGGTACTGGAAGAGGAAACGGTGGCTATCGAAGAGGTGGTGGCCGTTGGTTACGGGACGATGAGGAAAAGCGACCTGACCGGATCGGTTGCATCGGTCAGTTCTGAACAAATTTCACAAATCTTGTCTACAACCGTGGAACAAACGCTTACGGGTCGCGCCTCGGGAGTACAGGTTACACAATCCGAAGGTGCGCCCGGGGCGGGAGTAAAAATCAGGGTCCGCGGCGGAACATCGATCAATGCCAGCAACGAGCCTTTGTATGTGATCGACGGATTCCCGCTCGACGCGGCGACCAACGCTGTAAGCGCCGGGTTTTCCGGGATCAGCGGAACCAGCGTGCTGGCGACAATGAACCCCAATGACATTGCCTCCATCGAAGTCCTCAAAGACGCTTCAGCTACAGCTATATACGGGTCCAGGGGAGCTAACGGGGTCGTTCTGATCACCACCAAATCGGGAGGAGGTGTCCGTCAAAATATCAGTTTTAATGCCTGGCATGGAATATCGACACCGGCAAAAACGATGGACGTGCTGGAAGGAGACGATTATATCGACTATTTTTATGCCGCGGTCAGCGGTACCCTGTCAGGTGTCTTTAAATATGATTACGCCGCCAGGGATGCGAACGGCGATCCGGTGGTGATCGGTACCGATCCCGGCGGGAACCAGTTGTATGAAGTATGGCCTGCCTCAAAATTTCTGGAGCACGATTGGCAGGATGAGATTTTCAGAAATGCGACCGTTCAGGATTACAATCTTTCCTTTTCGGGAGGAACAAAGAAAATGGATTACCTGGTCTCGGCGGGTTATTTTAACCAGGAAGGGATCATCCTTGGGTCGAATTACGAACGTTATACCGGCAATTTTAAACTGAACAGTAATTTTTCTGAAAAATTCAGCATCGGGGCAAACATCAATACGGGCTATTCGATCAATGACGGGATCATCTCGGCAACTTCGTATGGAAAAACAGGCGCAGGTGTGATCAATAACATGATCTATTTTCGCCCTGTTTTCGGATACAACGAAGAAGGCAAGCAGATCGACGTCATGGACAATGACCGTGATTACGAACTGACCAACCCGGTCAAACTGGCAACCCGGCAAAAAAACCTGAGCAAAAATTATTACATGCGCTCCAACATCAACCTCACCTATAAACTTTTACCGGGATTGAGCCTCACAGTTAAAGGAGGGGTTAACCTGACCAACGGAAAACAAAAATCATGGTATCCCGGCGACTTTGGATACGGCAAACAACTGGGGGGAGGCCTTGCCGTCCTCATCAGCAACAATGGCCTCTCATGGTTGAATGAAAATCTGCTGGCTTATAAAAAAACCATAGGCAACCATAAAATTGACGCCGTCTTCGGGTTCAGCCGGCAACGAACGACCTCCGAAAGCTTTGGCTTAGCGAAGAAGAATTTCGAAATCCAGTCGATCAACCTGGATAACATCGGAAGCGGGACAGACTTTTATGAAAACAACAGCCAAAGCGCTTATGAGTCGTGGACCATGCAGTCCTGGCTGGGACGGATCAACTATACCTTCAAAGAAAAATACCTGTTCACAGTCACCGGTCGTGATGATGCCTGTTCGCGCTTTGCGGAGGGAAACAAATGGGCTTTCTTCCCCTCCGGGGCTTTAGCCTGGAGGGTAAGCCAAGAACCATTTTTCCAAGGCATTCGCGCTGTGAACGACTTGAAACTGCATGCCAGTTACGGGGTCTCAGGGAACCTGGGAATTGAGTCATACGCCTCTCTGGCGCAGTACAATTTCGTGGGCTATGCCTATCAGGAACAACTGTCCAGGGGCTTACGGGCCACCCGTTTGCAGAACAACGACCTGACGTGGGAAACAACCCGCCAGTTGGATCTGGGAATGGACCTCAACCTGTTCGACAGCAGGGTGTCA
>CAZANK010000565.1:0-2639 GCA_964486235.1 uncultured Prolixibacteraceae bacterium
TCACCCATTCGTCGGCATTGAATTTCTCAGGATTGAACTGCGGAACAAACTGGTTGTATTGTTCCAGGGGAATTTTTGCGGTATGCCGGATCCATTCGGCATGGTTGGTTTCGCCATTCCATTCTCCCGCGGGAATGGCATACAGTCCCCAATGAATAAACAATCCAAAACGGGCTTCACGCCACCAGTCCATCCGGTCCGGCTGCTTCACTTCAGGCTTCGTGCATGTGGCCATTGCCAATGCTAAAAAGACCATTAGAAAATAAAATTGCGTTTTTTTCATTTTTGGTTTTTTTATGTGAGTCAATCGTATTCGAAATCATGTTTTCTGTCTGATCTTTTTGAAGCACACCCAATCTCCCCGCACCTGCTGTCCGCACCCATGCCCTTCGCCTGCTTTTTTGAGCTAAACGAACCCGTGCCCTGACACGAAAGCCTGTCAACCGTTGTCCTTCGCCTGCTTTTTGTACCTGAGCCCGCCGTGTAAATTTAGTAAGTTCTGAAAATATATCGACAAAATCTTTCAAATACTTTGGCGTTCAGAAACAGATGATGAGTCCAGGCTAAAAAAAAGAAAAAAGTCAATTACCCAAACACTGCTGGGAACGAATGGAATCGAACGCATTCATTGCCAACACGTTTTAAGCCAGTGGTCGGACCTGCCAAATAAGCGGTCTGACCACTGGCCATACTTGTTTCGGACAAAAAGATAAGAAAAAAATAAAAATGAATCGTTTTTATAACTTGGCGTTTCGAATTAACGGATTGGAGTCACTTCAAAAGAGACACGGTCTGAAAGCCGGGTTCCTTTCAGAACAAAAGCCACCCTGAACAGATGATCACCAAATATGGCCTGAAGCCGCTTATCATCCAGGTTTACTTTCTCAATGCCCGCGGTCATCTGACCGGGGTCATATTTCATTTGCAACGTAAAGTCCGATCCGTTAAACTGCATGATCCCCGGGCTGACAACCCGGCATGGCACGCACGTCATAAAGTGAATCCTGTTGTTCCCGTTATTCTCTGTCAGCCGGAAAACATCACTGATCACGAACTTTTTCCCTCGTTCGAGAGCATACGCACGCGTCCAACTGGAAATGCCCGCATGTGGAGGATAAGCCAGTGCGATATCGGTCGAAAAAGATACCTTGTCCTTCCCTGCAGAATATTGAGAATTTCTTGCCTTAAACTTCCCGCCGGGGCTTTGACTGAATCCATTCACTACCGGAAGGTTATGGTACTCGGACTGCATGGTCCAGATTTCGTATCGCTGCGGACTGAACGTCTTTTTGGTATAAGTTCCGACACCGACATCGATCAATACAGGGTTGCCCTGATAGAAAAGCATAAACGATCCTACATCATTATGATTATGACCTTCCCCGTTGCTTCCGCCTTTGGCTGCAAAATAGAATCCATCAGACGAGCCCGCTTTTTCCCTGGCGAAGGCGACATCCATATCCGGGAAATAAAAATCGGCCAGTAACGGCTCCTTTTTCTGATGGGATTCCCACCCTTCCAGGTTGAACAGGTTTTCGAGGGTTTCGCCAATTTTGCCGACCATCCCGTTCTCATTAAACCTGGCCTTGTCAAGCAGGAATGCGCCAAACCCGGTGAGCATGGGATCTCCGATGCTTTCTCCGTAACGGTATATTTTCCCTCCATCCTGACTGATGCGAAAAGGCGCATCGGCAAAATTGATGTAATAATTCCCGTTGCTGACATAAGCACGCGCGATGTAACGCCCCATGTTCCTGATCAATTCCTGATCAAAAATGTCAATCTTCCGGTTTGTACAAGTCTTTAACAGGTTAAGGTAATCGAACATTTTTCCCCCGGCCACGCCCCAGTGGCTTGGTCCTTCATTGCAGGCACCGTCATTCGGATAAGAATTGATGAACAGGTCGCGCTCTGCCTCAGGAATCGGCCACAGATAGTATTTAGACTCGAATTTCCTGGTAAAGAGCTTTTCACCCCTAAAGTCAAGAACATCATGATTCAGACCAAACCCAGTTGCAAGGTTTTGATCCTCAAATAGGCTGAACTGTGAAGGTGGTAGTCCGAAGTTTGCTGATTTTTTGCATTGCTGGTGTATACTTTAGGGATGGTGGTGCTGGGGTTATCCTGAGTCCACTGATCGAGAAAATAAGTCGGATAAAGGTACCCCTGTACATACGCATTTAAGCTAAAGAACTGAGTTGATGTATATTTATCCCAGCCGGATACCCCGCTCATCAGCATATAAAAATCAAAACCTCTGTAACACAACGACAAGTCCATGCCGTAATTAAAAATCGGGATTGGATTTCCCTTCAGGACACGGTCGTCATCATTGATTTTCTTATCAGGGTTTGCGTCCCTGTAAAGGAAATCTCCAGGGCCAGGAGTTGACGGGCTGAATGTCCATCCATCGGCCAGCAGTTGGTCAATCTCGGACTGATCCTGGACAATATGGTCGATCTCCCGCACGTAGAATCTCCCGATCGGCTGCTCCGCCAGCGTCTTTTTTATCATTGCACCAATATTTTGATTTCCCGCAAATCTGTTTTTTCGTAACGTATGGGCACATACACCTGAATGGCACCCAGCACCTGCCAAATCGTTTCTTCATTCTTAAACGTACCGGTAAAACTGACTTC
>CAZANK010000566.1:0-2638 GCA_964486235.1 uncultured Prolixibacteraceae bacterium
ATAAGGTTTCCAGGTGTAGGATTGGCCGTCAATGACCACTGGTTTTGAAAAATCCGGTATCGTTTGGGATGACAACAGTCTGTCAAGCTCCTCCTGATTAACAGAATCAGGAAGCGGTCCCAGTTTGCAAAATTTTGGCCCGAAACCACAGGTTACCCGTGACCATTCCGAGTCATCGAACCCGGGAAGTTCCCATCCTGCAGGATCGGATGATTCCTGCGCGTAACTGAATATTCTGGCTTCTGCGCCAATCATTTGCCTGGATACAGGAAGCCGGAAATCGCCCCAGCGGTTATCCATCGTGGGTTTCAGTTCAAACTCCCAATCCCCGTCCAGAAGCATCGGCGCCGGGGTAACCGGGTCATTTTGACCATCTGGTTTTTCATCTGCTGTTCTCCCGTTTCTTTCACCGGGTGAAAAAACAATGATTTGGGCTTCGTTGGTATCGAGCGGCATTTTGATCCGGCTTTCTTCCTCTCCCGCGCTTGTTTGTTCCAATGGTTTTGTTTCCCCCGTCCACGGATCCCACAGTTCGGCTTTTCCCGAAGCCCTGAACGTGCAAAATGAGCCTTTTGCAGCGCCCATGACCATATACACATCGCGCGGGCCTATCTTACGGTGAAGGGATCTGACCGGCTGGTCCGATTTCACATCCCGTGGCAGAAGACGGGCAATTTCACTTTTCAACATCACGGCATCTGGGACGAACAGTCCAATCCCGTTTTCACGGCTGACTTGCTTTTCCGGCTGTTTACCGGATGCCATTTCGCCTGCCGACACCCCGAACATTTCCCTCACGGCCGCATCAAGCAGGGGATCATTGCTTCCCGCCCGGTCACTTGCTTCAGGCAACTGTCCCACAGCAACCACAATTCCCCCGTCACGGAAAAATGCCAGGGCCTGCCGGATCGTAGACCAATGTACCGCCTTCATGGCTGGTAAAACAAGAGCCTTCAAGTCCATGTCTGAAACATGAAGCGCTTTCCCCTTGATCTCCGCCCGCGTGAGCGATTGGTCGTCCATGAAAATAAAGTCGTGGCCGTTGTTGAACAATTCCGTCCCTGAATCAAATGCCACCTGAGCCGCTTCATCGCCGCCCATTTTCGCCTGCACGGGACTCACCGGGTACATGACGGCTACAGGGGCCTGTAAAACACCCTGGCTCAGCAAATACGACAATCGCTCAAAGTATTTCAGAAACACACCCATGTGATCCCAGTAAGGCATCCGGAAATGATAACAGGGAGGGGCCCATTCCCAGTGACTTCCATGCGTGGTATAATACAAACCGTGTAAATTCAGCAGGTTACAGCCATACAGGTAATTCTCACACGTGGCAAAAAACAGCCTTTCAGGCGTTGCTCCCCAGCCAAGGCTGTGGTATCCTTCCAGCCATACCCGGGGGCGCTTGTAAAGCGCAGCAATGGAACCCGAAACCTTGCCTTTGATCAGATCGGCATGACCACCCGGCGTATCATGTCCCGGGGCCGTGTACCACCGCTGGGCCCTGAAATTATCCCCGTACATGCCCGGTTCCCGGCCCCGGCCTTCAGGATCGCACCCGTAGATCATTCCACGTGACCAGTGCCAGTCAAAGATGGGTTTAAAATACCGTTCTTCCGTAAGCTGAACCTTCACATCCAGGAAGTCCAGCCTGCCTTTTGCGGTCAGGTCGCCCATCCCGGTAAACATGGACGGCAGCAACTCAAAAACGTCATATCCTTTTTGCTTCCTGAATGCTTCCGCAAAATCTTCCGTCCAAATCCGGTCACCGACACCAAACAATAACTCATCCTGAAAGAAATAATTCAGCCCGTCAGACGATTTGTTTTCCGCGTGTTCCACAAATGGCTGAAAAAACTTTTCAATCACCGTTTTTCCGGATCGGGGATGCATCGGATTCAACGTGCCGGGCTGTCGTTCCGCCGTATAAACCCATACCTGCCATTCTCCTTTTTCTGGTTCCCATATAAGCGTGGAATTCTTCAGGAAGGACGCCAGATTCTTTCCGCGACCTGTTATCTTCCCGTTTTTAAGCGGATAGGCCCACACACCGATCGTTTTGTCCGAAACCTGCAGTACAACGGGAGAACCTCCTCTGCTATCGACGACGGTGTCTGTCAGCAGTTCCTGTCCCTGTATCTCTGATATGGTATAGATAATCCGGTTAAACAGGTTGTCCTGTTTCGGCCAGTCAATCGTGTAGCCGCTTAATCCGATGCCCATACCGCGTTTATGACACTGGTCGGCAGCAAATTTCCAGTAATCCCACCATTCTTCCGAAAAGACTTTTGGATCATCCATGTACGTTCGCCGTGGGCGTGTATCGCTATGAATATAATTTACCTGCATCCCCGGAATACCCTTTTGATGCAATTCTTCGATTTGCCAGAGCAGCCTGTCTTTATCCAGTTTATCACCGCTCCACCACCAAAAGGGCACCTCGCCATACCCGGCAGGCGGATTCTGAAAACCAGGCAGGACATCCAATGCCGCATCCCGTGAAGGAAAGCCCAACGCACCTTCGGGCGGAGATGAAAGGCTATCCGGATCGCTGAACCGGATGTTTGCTTCCCGGATGCCGGTTAACAGTTTCTCCTGCGCATTAGTCGTAAAAAGCGTGCCCACCAAGACCACG
>CAZANK010000567.1:0-2635 GCA_964486235.1 uncultured Prolixibacteraceae bacterium
TGTTTATTATAAGGAATTTGGTGGATGAGATTGCTTTCAAACGAAGTGGTTCAGTAATACAGCTTAAATTTAGTTTAAAAAGTGAGGATCAGTTTTTATTACGAGGGCGTCGCGGTGCTTCGTCTGGATAAGCAACGATTGCGGAATTGGATTCGTTTGGCTATCCGGGAGGAAGGGAAGAAAACGGGTGAATTGAATTTTATTTTTTGCAGTGACAGTGTGCTTCTGAGGATCAATCAGGAGTTTTTGAAGCATGATTATTATACTGACGTGATTACCTTTGATAATGTGCAAGGGGATATTATTTCAGGGGAGATTTTTATCAGTGTGGAGCGGGTGAGGGAAAACGCAGGTCTTTATGAAGTTTCATTTCAGGATGAACTGGACCGGATCATGATTCATGGTGTGTTACATCTCTTAGGATACCAGGATAAATTTATTGAACATAAAAAAAGAATGACAGAAAGGGAGGAATACTACCTTGGCAAGAGACAGGGGTAGGGTACAGCGTTTTGGGTTGAACGGGAAGGCGTTGGAAGGGAGAACGGAATGTGTTTTCTATTATTTTTGCAGTGTAAATAACGGATATGTTACCATATTATGATGTGATAGTTGTAGGGGGAGGGCATGCGGGTTGTGAAGCTGCCGCGGCGTCCGCGAGATTGGGTTCGAAGACATTGCTGATCACAATGGATATGGGCAAGTATGCCCAGATGTCGTGTAATCCGGCAATGGGGGGTATTGCGAAGGGCCAGATTGTGCGGGAAATCGATGCGTTGGGCGGATTAACGGGGATCGTGAGTGATTTGACATCGATTCAGTTTCGGATGCTGAATCGTTCGAAGGGTCCCGCCATGTGGAGCCCGCGTGTTCAAAGTGACCGCATGCGGTTTTCAGAGACCTGGAGACAGGAGTTGGAGAAGATTGATAACCTGGATCTTTGGCAGGATGCGGTGGTTCATTTGTTGATCGAGAAAGGGAAGGTGAAGGGCGTAAAGACGAAGGTTGGGGTTGCGTTTTTTTCGCGGACGGTTATTCTGACGAATGGGACGTTTCTGAATGGGTTGATGCATGTGGGGCGGTCTCAGATGGAAGGAGGAAGATTGGGAGAAGCTGCTTCTTATTTTATTAGTGGGCAGCTTACTGAAGCCGGTTTTGCAGCGGGAAGGTTAAAGACCGGTACGCCGGTGCGGATTGACGGGAGGAGCATTGATTTTTCCGGGTTAACAGAGCAGAAAGGCGAAGAAGGGTATTACAAATTTTCATTTCTTCCGGAGATAAAGTCTCCGTTGAAGCAGCGAAGTTGCTGGATGACCTATACAAACCCCGAAGTACACAGGATTCTTGAGGAAGGATTTGAAGATTCACCGATGTATAACGGGACGATCCGGAGTTTAGGCCCGCGTTATTGTCCGAGTATTGAATCGAAATTGGTGACTTTTGCGGAGAAGGACCAGCATCAGTTGTTTTTGGAGCCGGAGGGAGAAACGACGGTGGAGTATTATTTAAACGGATTTTCGTCTTCTTTACCCTGGGAGGTACAATACAGAGCGCTTCGGTTAATACCTGGCCTGGCAGATGCGCGTATTTTCAGGCCCGGCTATGCCATCGAGTATGACTATTTTGATCCGACTCAACTTGACCATACCCTAGAAACGAAGTTCGTGGAAAATCTTTATTTTGCGGGACAGATAAACGGAACAACGGGGTACGAGGAGGCTGCGGCGCAGGGATTGATCGCGGGGGTGAATGCCCATTTGAAGACACATGGGGCGGGGACATTTGTCCTGGGTAGGGATGAGGCTTACATCGGAGTTTTGATTGATGATCTCGTAACGAAAGGGGTTGATGAACCGTACCGGATGTTCACGTCAAGAGCGGAATACCGGATTCTGTTGAGGCAGGATGATGCAGACATGCGTTTGACACCCAAGGGATATGCGTTGGGTTTGGCCTCGCGAAGGCGGATGGATTTATTAGAGGAGAAGTTGGCGTACCGGGATGAAATTGTGCGTTTTGTCTCCGGTTTTTCCATAAAGCCACAGTTTATCAACGCGCTGCTGGAAGAGAAGGGTACGGCTCCGCTGAGACAGGCGGTGAAACTGCGCGATATTCTTTCAAGACCCCAGATTTCTATTTTTGATGTGATTGATCCGGTAACCCCATTAAAACGGTTTTTGGAAAAGATACCGTCGGCGCGTTTCGGGGAGATTGTGGAGGCCGCAGAAATTTTGATCAAGTACGCAGGGTATATCGATCGCGAAAGGGCGATGGCCGAGAAGTACAGGCGCATGGAAAATATGAGTATCGAAGGCATGTTTGATTATGAGACGATTTTGGCAATTTCGACGGAAGCAAGGCAGAAGCTGAGCCGGGTGAAGCCGAAGACAATCGGGCAGGCGAGCCGGATATCAGGGGTAAGTCCTGCGGATATCAATGTGCTCTTGGTGATGCTCGGAAGATAATGTTCCACGTGGAACAAAAGAGCGGCGAAAGGAACACGGAATACGGAAACAGGATCAAAAAATGGTTTGATGGGCATGGTGGAGAGGGTGACAAAAAAGTGCCGATCGAAAAAAAGAAGAAGGAAATGGTTAGCGGGTTGTATTCGCGCAGGGCATGGAGGATGGCGGAG
>CAZANK010000568.1:0-2632 GCA_964486235.1 uncultured Prolixibacteraceae bacterium
CGGCTTTCAGTATTTTTCGTACCTGGAAGACGGCGATTACCGCATGCAGTTCTGGAATCCGGAGAAGAAGGAGTTCTACTGGCGGGAGGATATTTATAATACGTTCTATTTTCAGCGTGGGATCAACTCCGTCTATGCGATTTGGGCAGAAAGCTATAAAAATTTTGATTTCCAGACGGGCCTCCGGGGAGAACATACGCACACCGTTTTGCGAAGTTCAAAAGAGTGGGCGAATCGTGTGAAAAACTACTTTGACCTTTTTCCTTCCGCGCATCTGGGATACAGACTGCCGCGTGACCACTATCTGATGGCGTCCTGGTCACGCAGGATCACCCGGCCTCAGCTTTTTTTCATGGAGCCTTACATCACGTACCGGGATTACTATTCGGCTGAGATCGGGAATCCGGATATCAAGCCTGAATATATTGATTCCTACGAGTTCAGCTATAAAAAGGACGTGAACGAACATGCCTTTGCAGCGGCGTTATTCCATCGCAGCCGAAAAGACAAAATAGAACGACTGCGGGTGCCGTTTGAAGCAGGAGTAACACTGGATTCCATGGCCAACGTGGGCCATGACTATTCGACCGGACTGGAACTCAACGGACAGGTCAAAGCAAGCCGCCGGTGGCAAATCAACCTGAATGGCAGCATGTATCATTACCGCGTCGATAATAAATTTGAAGCCGGGGAGGGACGCAAAACAAGCACCAACTATGAGTTTGCCCTCAATAACGCGATCGACGCGGGAAAAACAACAAACATCCAGCTTGACGGGAATTTTGTCGGACCCTCTGTGACGACACAGGGCCGTACCGATGCATTTTGGTACCTGAGCCTGGCTGTCCGTCAGCAGTTACTGAAAAGGGGATTAACGGCTACGCTGGCCTGCCGTGACCTGCTCAATTCGGCCCGTTATGTGAGCGATATTACCACCTCCGACCTGATATCGGTCACGCGTATCCGTCCCTGTTATCCTCTGATCACCATGACGTTAAGTTATACCTTCAACAATTATAAGGCAAACGGCAAACAGACAAAAACGGACAATGACCTGTTCGAGGGGACAAATCATTGATCTCCTGTGAATGATTGGAAAGTGAAATTTATCCATTGGCGATGATTATGGAAGGTACTCCTTTAAAGTTTACTTGCATTCAGAATGGTTAATCCGATTATTTCATTATTTTCATAACGAATAATTATTTCGTCTTCAGTCATTTCTGAATGATCTGCATTATTTGGTTTTTTAAAGTGCATATAGAGAGTATCAGCCTCCTTATCATAACTTGCCCAGATATTTTTATATTTCATAAAATATGGTAGTACTGACTTTATTTCTTTTACATCTGTTGCTTCCATAGTATTTTTTTGCTTTCGAACTTTTGCTCTCTGTTTGAAAGATAAGCTGTGATTACAAATCCATCGTCCCGACTAATTTCTTTGTAAACTACAACAATAAATCTATTTGCCTGTTCATTTTTTATGCTTACAGCGATTAATCCGCCTTCATTTCCTTCATATATTGTCCGCGGTTTTTCAATCGTTTCCAGTATTTCAAAATAATAATCGGCAATCCCAGGATGTCCAGTCGATATATGATGCCATCGTTCTTCTGTCAGCCTGCGTAAACGGATGATTGGTCATGGACATGATCTTTTTTTTACCAATAGCTGATCGCTTTTAACTGATTGGTGTCAAAATTTAAAGTTTTTTGATCATTTCCCAAAATAAAAAGACTATAAATTATTTATAAATTGCGATTTCGATATAATTTTTAATTTCAACTGACTAAATCAAAATATCTAATAATCTGGTACTATGACTAAAATTGGTTTGTTTGGAATTGGTCTTGATGTATACTGGGAACAATTTGAAGAACTGAAAGACCGCCTGGTCGGGTATTTAAAAACGGTTGAGGAAAAACTGGCCCGTCCGGATGTTGAAATCGTTAACATGGGACTGGTGGATACGACTGAAAAGGCAGAAACTGCCGGACATGCTTTCCGGCAGGCCGATGTGGGCCTGATCTTCCTTTATGTGACCACGTATGCCCTCTCGTCCACGGTACTGCCGGTTGTAAGACGGGCAAAGGTGCCTGTGATCATTTTGAATTTATCGCCGGAAGCCTCAATCGATTATATTCAGTTTAACCGGATGAATGACCGGCAGAAAATGACCGGCGAGTGGCTGGCATACTGCGCCGCCTGTCCGGTCCCCGAGATCGCCAATGTCTTTAAGCGGGCGGGGATCCGTTTTCATCAGATTACCGGAATGCTGCACGACGATCCGGTGTGCTGGGATGAAGTTTCCGAATGGATCGAGGCAGCCAGGGTGGCCGACATCATGGAACATAACCGCATGGGACTGATGGGCCACTATTACGGCGGAATGCTGGACATTTATACGGACCTGACCTTGCAGATGGCCGTCTTTGGCGGACACATGGAGATTGTTGAGGTGGATGAACTGGCTGCTGCCTGCCGGGAAGTGACCGCCGAACAAATGGCAGGGCGGGTTGGACTGTTTTATCGTGAATTTGCTATTCAGGACGACTGTCCGGAGGACGCGCTGAGGCTTGCCGCCCGTACCTCGGTAGCCCTTGACCGGATCGTGGAAGATAAGCGTTTGG
>CAZANK010000569.1:0-2629 GCA_964486235.1 uncultured Prolixibacteraceae bacterium
CTTGTCACCTTCCGAATTCAGATCGACAGTAAGGGAGGTCTTTGTCACTTCGTACCCGTTCCCGGCCTTTACCGTGCCGGAGACACCGGCGCTCATACCGGCTATTTCCCCGCCCATTGCGTTCAGCGGGACAATTTCAATGTTCAGCCCGGCCGGTATGGTATTTTCTACCTCCATTAACAACTGCACTTCCGTATCCCTGAGCTTATCCGAAACATCCGAAAGATCATCGCCCAATCCTTTGATGGTATCGCTGTAATTGACATGAAGGGTATCAAACTGCAACGGCACGGATACCTCATAGGAGCCGGTTACCTGCATTGTTTTTTTCAGGTCAATATGATGAGTCTGTTCCTGGTTGGCTTTGGCTGTCATTTCAAACACAACGGAATCGGGGAGTATTTTCATCAGGTTTGAAAGATTTTCGACGCGGACTGCTTCATATCCTTCTTTTTCAGTGCCCTTCCGTGAGATCAAAAAACCGGTTTTAGTCGCTGCTCCATCTGTCTCTGCGGCTTTCACCGGCAATGTGATATTTTCAACCAACGATCCTTCAATCACGGCACCCTGCCTATTTTTAGCATACATGTTGACCCGCATGTCCACCGGAATGCCAATGGTATTACTGATCACGAGCGATATCTGAGGGTTATGCAGTTCCATCATCACATCATTCTCCCGGAGAAAGTCCAGATCTTCATCCAATTCAAAAGCAATTGATTCTTTCACGGGATCAATTTCAGGATCAACAAGCCCGGTGAATTTCTGAACCTCGATGGAAGCCACGGTTAACCCGGGCACCAGTGCGATCCCTTTCAGATCATTGATAGCAATCGTGGTCCGGCCGATCTTTAATTTCCCGCTCATGGTCACGGCCGAATTCAGGATGAACCGGTTCTCTCCGTTTATCTGCTGCATTTCCAGTCCCCCGCCGTTATTCATTTTCGTGAAATCGGCGCCGGTCACCGTAAACTCCCGGCTAAATCCCACATACGGGCTAAATTGCACGCCATCCAGCAAAAGCACGCCATCTGCCATCTGATCGCTTTCTGCGAACTTCAAAAAATCGGGCATGATCACCTTAAAATCGTCAAGGGTCATGTTCCCTATTCCCTGCGGCATTCCCTGGAGTTTGAGGGTAAACCGGCAAACGGCTACTTTTTCCGGATCCAGTTCGACCGTTTTCACGGAAATTAATTCGTCCGGCACTTTGGCATCGATCCGGAACGAGCCTGTTTGAAAAACCGGCGCTGTCAATTCAGGGATGGTCACCACCACACCGGGAGGCAAATTTACCCAGCCGAGCAATCCGGATATAAAGTCAAGCTCCAGAAAGCGCAGTTTAACTTCAATATTATTAATCAGTACCGGATCGATCTGAACGTCGACCGGATCGATTCGATCTGATTTCTGTATGACATATTTTCCGGTCTCATCGGTGGTAAGCACACCCGATTCATCAATCAGATCACCTAACAGGACTGAATCGGTGTAGCCGACGGGAACTGAAAATTCACTGCCTCCCGCGCTGATATCGAGCGAAATATCCTTATCTAAGTCATAGCTGTCATTTACACATGAAGCAGTGGCAAACAACAGCGCACTTATACCTGAAATAAGCCTAAGCCGAATTTTATACATTGATCTCTGTTAAAAAATTTACTTTCGTCCCACGATTAATTTTTCACCATCATACCTGCAGGTCCAACGCATCATCGCTGCATCAGGCAATCAAAAAATGAGAGGGTAAAAGTAGTCTTTTTTAACCAAAAAAAGCAATTTCTGCCGGATTTCCCGGTATTCAGATCCACCTGCCTTAAAGAGTTTTTAGCGTGCAACAGACGTCATCTGATTGATGATATCCTTCCGGATGATCCCGTCTTCGAGACGAACGATCCGCTTCCCGTGTTGGGCGAATTTTTCATTATGGGTGACCTGAATGATCGTCATCCCTTCATTGTTCAGTTCGCGGAGGATATCCATGATCATCTCCCCCTGGGTGGAATGGAGGTTCCCGGTGGGTTCGTCGGCCAGGAGAAGCCTGGGCTTGCCTGCAATGGCACGGGCAATCCCCACCAGTTGCTGTTGTCCGCCCGAAAGCTGCTGCGGGAACAGCTCTTTTTTGGCGACCATGTTGAAACGGTCCAGCAGATCGGCGACCAGCGACTGCCGGTCGCGCCGTTTCACCCCTTTATAAATAAGGGGAGTTTCTATATTCTCATAGACGGTCATCTCTTCGATCAGGTGGTAGGCCTGAAAAATGAAACCCATGAAATTCCGGTGATAGTCCACCCTGGCCTTTTCCTTCAGATCGAGAACAGACTGGTCGTACAAGTGATACGTGCCGGCCGAAGGCTCATCCAAAAGGCCGATAATATTCAGGAGCGTTGACTTTCCTGAGCCGCTTGGCCCCATGATGCTCACGAATTCGCCTTCGTTCACTTCAAGGTTCACATCCTTTAAAACGAAGGACCGCTGAAACTTCGAATCGTAATATTTATCAATGTTGAAAAGCTTGATCATCGCTGTTCCTTTTATTCATTCAAGACGATCACAAAACATACCAGTAATCTAAATGCCATAGATACAAAATATTATGACGCGATCGACAAAAGAGGTGTCAAAAAAA
>CAZANK010000570.1:0-2627 GCA_964486235.1 uncultured Prolixibacteraceae bacterium
CTGCACCCGGGCTGATCGACATCCCGAAAGAGACCAGGGAAATCAGGATCTTTTCGACAGCAATGAAGGAAATTGGAACCGTGTTGTCGGTCCAGGGGCATTGGAAAGCCGTTCTGCAGGATCATCTGTTGAATGAGGTGAAGGAAGTTCCGCTTGAACAACTCAAAGAAGGCATATTCCTGCGTACGAACGGTAATCCACTGTTTTGTATCCATTTGAAAAGAATGGATTGACCTGTTAGATTTAATTGATTAACGTTCAATAATCCCAACAATAAAACAATCGTGATGATGAAAAAAAGATTAATAAAAACGGCAATTCTTAGTCTGGTATTTTTGAATGTGCTGCCCCAGGGTCATTTAGCCGGCCTGAATAAGGAACCATCCGAATTCCGGTGGTCCGAGGGCAAGCAAGCTGGAATTCCGTCTGACGATGCGCACCTTCGTCAGACGGGCAAGACACAGGCTTCAACGATGAATAATTTAAAAGGGCAGACCGGATCTTCTGAGTTGCCGGCGTATCTGGATCCCGCTTTCCCGGTCGATAAACGGGTAGAGGATCTTTTATCCCGGATGACACTTGAGGAAAAGATCGGTCAACTGAATTGTCCTTGTCACGGGATGATGGCAAATGAATTTTCGGAAAAGCTTGATGCATGCAGGAAATTTGCTGAGGGGAAACTGGTACCCAATATCGGTCCGGCAGGAGGTTTCTGGGCGCCTAATATCTTGTTTGGTGAAGGTCCGCGTCGCCAGGCGGAGTTTCTTAACGAGCTTCAGAAGATTGCCGTGGAAAAAACCCGGCTGAAGGTCCCGCTTCTGTTTTTTGAGGAAGGCACCCATGGTTTGTTATCGCCGGGAGCCACGGTATTTCCCGAAGGTTTGGCAATAGGCAGCACCTGGAACACGGGCCTTGTTGAACAGATTTACGCTGTTGCTGCCCGGGAGGCAAGATCGAGGGGTACCCACTTTTTGGGCACACTGGTTGTCGAACCGAACAGGGATCCCAGGCTGGGGAGAAATGAAGAAGGATACAGCGAAGACCCCTTTTTGTGTTCAAAGATCGCGGAGGCGATCGTCAAAGGCATGCAGGGGGAAGATTTATCCGCCAACGACAAGGTGATCTCCTTACTTTGTCATTTCCCGGGACAGAGTGAACCGGTGAGCGGTCTCGAGAGAGGCGCCATGGAGATCTCCGAACGGAAATTGAGGGAAGTATTTCTTCCTCCCTGGGTCGCGGGAATAAAAAAAGCAGGCGCTTTGGGTGTGATGGCCACTTATCCTTCCATTGACGGCATTCCGGCTCACGCGTCAGAAAAATTGCTTACGAAAATCCTTCGTGAAGAACTGGATTTTAGGGGCATTGTTGTCACGGAAGGCGAAGGGATCAGGATTCTTGTTTATGAGCAGATCGCACGGACGATGAAGGAATCGGGGGAATTGTGCCTTAAAGCGGGCGTGGATGTCAGTATATGGCATGAAGACGGTTATCTGAATGCGCTCAGGGAAAATGTGCATGAAGGGAAGGTATCGGTGGAAACAATTGACCGGTCGGTGAGAAGAATACTCAGGATTAAATATCTTCTTGGTTTATTTGAGAATCCGTATGTGGATGCAGAACAGGCTGTAAAAGTGAGTAATACAAAAGAAAGCCGGGAGTTGGCATTAAGAACCGCCAGGGAAGGGATTGTCTTATTGAAAAATAAAAACCATCTTCTCCCGCTCAGTAAAAAGATAAAGTCAATTGCGGTGATCGGACCCAATGCCGATGCTGCAAGGAACCAGCTTGGTGATTACATTGCCCATCCGATCCTTCAGCATATCGTCACGCCGTTGGAAGGCATCAAAAACAAAGTCTCCCCGCAGACAAACGTGACTTATGTCAAAGGATGTGAAGTAATTGGTGAGGAATCGGATCAAATCAGCGAGGCTGTAGAAGCGGCCAAAAAGGCGGATGTTGCCATTGTTGTTTTGGGAGAAAATGGGGAGAAAACAAACGGGGAGGGCAATGATGTGGCAAGCCTGGATCTGACAGGATTGCAGGAGGCGCTTTTGAAAGCTGTCTTCGCGACAGGCACTCCCACGATAGCGGTCCTGATAAACGGGAGACCATTATCCGTCCCTTGGGCGGCAGAAAATGTTCCGGCCATCCTGGAGGCATGGATGTGTGGGGAAGAGGGGGGAAATGCGATCGCTGACGTATTATTCGGCGATTATAATCCATGCGGACGTTTGCCTGTCACATTTCCGCGTCATTCCGGTCAGCTTCCGGTATATTACAATTATAAACCGTCAAAGAAATTTTGGTTGAAAGAAGGTTACCGTAAACCGTATGTGGATATGAGTGCGGAGCCGCTCTTTCACTTTGGTTTTGGGTTAAGCTATACCTCGTTCGGGTACAGTCGTATTCAAATTTCTCCCGGAAAAACGGGGCCTGCCGGAGAGGTCCATGTCAGCTTCGATGTGGAAAATACCGGCAAAAGGACAGGGGAAGAAGTGGTCCAGTTATACATTGATGATGTCATCAGTTCCGTATCAACGCCCGTTAAAGAACTAAAAGGATTTGAGAAAGTCAGCCTTGATCCGGGAGAGAAAAAGACCGTTCATTTTAAGTTAACCTCAGCGGAT
>CAZANK010000571.1:0-2614 GCA_964486235.1 uncultured Prolixibacteraceae bacterium
TGGTGTCGGACGAAGGCTTAAAAACAGTGCGGCTGGTGAACAATACGCTGCTGGATCATTTCTTGGGTGCTGAAAATTACCGGACTGTTGCCGCGCCGTTTACGCCCGATGGGATCGTCTATGCCAATTCTGCGTTTATTGACGCTGAATTTACAGGCGACGAGGAGGGATTTCTGAAGGATGTGCAGCAGAAGATCCGGCTGTATCGGCAGGAAAAAGGAAAGCTTCCCAAGGTGATTTTTGCCTTCGGACTGGGGGTGTTGCTCATCGCCGACCATGCTCAGGGAGCCGGAATTTTGCAGGATGTGGTTATCGACTCGTGCCGCATTGCCCGCTTTGCCGGCTTTTTTGGCGGACAGCATCCCATGTCGCCCCGGCAGATCGGATTTATTGAAACCTGGGAGGTCGAACAATACCGGTCGAAGATTGCGCTTGGAAAAACGGACGGAAGGGTGGATCGCCGGATTATCATCGTGACCGGCGGGGCGCAGGGATTCGGGGCCGGCATCGTGGAGCATCTGATGAAACACGGCGCCAATGTGGTCATTGCCGATCTGAACGATGAAAAAGGACAGGCATTTGCCGATGCGCTGAACCAGGATACGCTTAAAAATGAAGCCTTCTTTGTCAAAGCCGACGTTTCAAAACCGGAATCGGTCGCGGATTTGATTCATGAAACCGTTGTCCGGTTTGGCGGACTGGATGTTTTTATCAGTAATGCCGGAATTCTTCGGGCAGGAGGTTTGGACGAAATGACACCCGAAACGTTCCGGTTAATGACCATGGTCAATTATGAAGCTTACTTCCTTTGCGCGAAATATGCGTCGGCTGTGATGAAAGTCCAGCATGGCTATAAGCCGGATCATTTTATGGATATCATCCAGATCAATTCGAAGTCGGGGTTGAAAGGCAGCAACAAGAACTTTGCATATGCAGGAGGCAAATTCGGGGGAATCGGGCTGACCGAGTCATTCGCGCTGGAGCTGATGCCATACCGCATTAAGGTGAATTCGATTTGTCCCGGCAACTTTTATGACGGCCCGCTCTGGGCGGACCCGGAAAAGGGATTGTTTGTCCAGTACCTGAAAGCCGGGAAAGTTCCCGGGGCGAAGACCGCCGACGATGTGAAGCGGTTTTATGAAGCGCAGGTGCCGGCAGGAAGAGGTTGTACGCCGCTCGACGTGATGCGTGCCATTTTTTACGTGATGGAACAGGAATATGAAACCGGGCAGGCCGTTCCGGTCACCGGTTGACAAAATATGTTAAAATAAGAATCATGAAAACAAAAGCGGTTCGGTTATACGGAAAGAAGGATTTGAGACTCGAAGAGTTTGAACTTCCGGAGATTAACGACGATGAGATCCTGGCCAAAGTGGTTTCCGACAGTATTTGCATGTCATCCTACAAAGCAGCGGATCAGGGACCTGAACACAAACGTGTTCCTGATCAGGTGGCGACTAATCCGGTCATCATCGGACATGAGTTTGCAGGAGAACTCCTGGAAATCGGAAAGAACTGGCAGCACCGGTTTAAAGCCGGACAGAAATTTTCGATCCAGCCGGCGATTTATTATGACGACGGTCCCGTTGGCGTGTTAAGTGCCCCGGGATATTCGTACCCGCACATTGGAGGCGATGCGACCTATGTGATTATTCCGAAGGATGTCCTGGTTCAGGATTGCCTGCTGGCTTATGAAGGACCCGGCTATTATCCGGCTTCGCTGGCCGAACCACTCAGTTGTGTGATCGGCGCCATGCATGCCAATTACCATACAAAACCGGGGTCGTACGTCCACCAGATGGAAATCGTTCAGGGCGGGAAAATGGCGATCCTGGCGGGAGTGGGTCCCATGGGACTGGCTGCGATCAACTATGTGATCATGAGGGAGGACCGTAAACCTTCGTTGCTGGTCGTCACAGACATTGATCAGACGCGCCTTGACCGGGCTGCGTCGGTTTATTCGCCCGAGTGGGCAAAAAGCAAAGGGATTGAACTTATTTATCTGAATACCGGTCAGGGTGATGCTGTTGCCAGCCTGCGTGAGCTTTCGGGAGGCACCGGGTATCATGACGTGTTTGTTTTTGCTCCCGTTGCGCCGGTGGTCGAACAGGGAGATGCAATTCTGGCCGTTGACGGATGCCTGAACTTTTTCGCCGGACCAGGCAACCCGGATTTTACGGCAAGATTTAACTTCTACAACGTCCATTACAGTTCAACCCATGTCGCAGGAACATCAGGCGGGAATAACGACGACATGGTCGAATCGCTTGAAATGTTCAGAAAAGGGCTCGACCCGGCAGGACTCGTCACCCATATCGGGGGATTAAACGCCGTGATCGACACCACGCTGAACCTCCCCGGGATACCCGGAGGCAAGAAACTGATCTATACGCATAAGGATTTCCCGCTCACAGCAATCGCCGGGTTTGAGGAGAAAGGAAAATCGGATCCTTTCTTTGCCAGGCTCCATGAAATCTGTGAACACCACTGTGGCCTTTGGTCGGTTGAGGCAGAGGAATTCTTCCTGGCGAACGCGAAGGAAATTTAGCAGACAGAAGAACAGCATAGTCCGGGAAGTCCTAAGACAAGTCATTGCCGGCAGGTACGATGAAGC
>CAZANK010000572.1:0-2600 GCA_964486235.1 uncultured Prolixibacteraceae bacterium
GGCGTCGATTTCCGGGATGAGTCGGGAGGCAGTTGGGGTACTGCCCGGATCGAATACCAGATTGACTTCAATCCAAAGAACCGGCTGATGACCGGGGCCGAATGGCACTGCTCCCTCAAATCGGATTACATGGAAGAAGAAGACGGCGTGGAATTGTTTTATAAAAATAACCGCTTCCAGAACCTGTCTGCATTTGCCCAGTACGACCACATGCTGAATGACCGGCTCCGGTTTCTGGCCGGCCTGCGACTGGACCATTACAGCTACACCGATCCTTCGCTGAGCCCTAGGATCAGCGCGATCTATACGCCAAACCGGCATCTGGACATCAAGTACTCCTTTAATAAAGCCTTCCGCGCCCCTAACTTTTATGAAATGTTTTATGAATCCTCGGGAGAGAACGTCTCCAACCCCGATTTGAGTCCGGAGATTATTTATTACAACAACCTGGATATCCGGAATAAAATCACCAGGAGCCTGCACGGTGGACTTTCATTCTTCCTGTACAGGATGAAAAAAATGATCGATCCGGTGGTCAATGACCAGGAGCTGGTGATGTTTGTCAACACCGGCGACGGACATGGCAAAGGAGCACAGGTTTATGGCGAAGGGCAGTTATTCAAAAATATGACCATTCACGCGTCGTACTCCTACCAAAAACTGCTGGTCCATGGCGCGCAGGGGGAAAAAACCAACGCCTCCAATTTCCCGGTCAGCATGGTCAAGGCACGGCTGATCTACGCCATTCCAAAAGCCGGGACGTTTGGCTTTCAATGCGGGTGGGAAAGCGTCCGCCGGACGCTGGCCGGCGAAAAAACACCCTCGGCTTGCATCAGTTCCCTGAACATGAGGACGGTTCAGTTCTTCGGACGTTGCAACGTTGCCCTGAAAGTCAACAACCTTTTCGATCAGCGGTATTTTCATCCGGCAGGACTGGAGCACACGATGGACCAGATCGTTCAGCCCCGCCGGAATTATCAGCTAAGCGTAGAGATCAACTTATGAAACGGCGAATCCATACGGCATTGGTGCTCCTGCTCCTCCTGGTTCAGTGCTCCCCGGCCTTTGGATTGACTGCAGGGGTGGACGAATACCTGCTGAAGGCGGTTTTCTTTGAACGATTTACCCGCTTTATTGATTTTGGGTACAATACAGCGGTCCGGGACAGTTTTTTCGTGATCACGGTTTTCGGAGAAAACCCTTTCGGCGATCGCCTGGAACAGGTTTACCGTGATCAACGCATCTTAAACAGGAAAGTGAAGGTCACTTATACCGGCCAGGTGGATCAGGTGGGCACACCGGATATGCTGTACATCGGCAAAGACAAAAAAGAGGAACTGGGGGCGCTTTTCCAATCGCTTCACGGATACCCCACCATCACGATCGCAGACTCCCCTTCCCTGTCAGGGAGCGGGGTCATGATCAATTTGCTCGTGATCGGCGACAAAATCCGGTTTGAGATCGATCTTGAGGCAGCCGGGGAAAAAAATATTAAATTTGACCGGGTTCTCCTGGTAAATGCGATGATTGTGAAACATGAAAAAACGAAATAGCTTAAGGGCGCACTTGCTCATTCCCATCATTTTGAACTCGCTGACCCTGCTCACGGTGACGATCGTGTTCCTGGGTCACCGGCAATTGACTGATGCGAAGCAAAACGTGGTCAATCAGGCCAGGGCCAACCTTCAGTTGATCGCTGATTATGCCAGCGTCCCGCTGATCTTTGATCAGCCCGGAGATGCGAAAGAGGTTTTATCGCGACTGGTAAACGTGCAGTCGGTGTTATCGGCCGCCATTTATTCGCAGGATGAGACGCTTTTCGCGTCGTTTGGCGCCGATTCGGGCGTCCCGCCTCTCCATTCAGAATGGGTTGTCAAACAAATCCGTCCCGGCCGGAAAAGTATGTTCATCGCGGTACCCATTGTCCACCGCGGCCTGCAATACGGGACCCTGGTGGCTGAGATCGACCTGTCCGCGCAAAAAGTCCTGATGTGGGAACTGATTTGGCTGCTGGTGACGGTTTTCATCGCCACAGGGCTCCTGGCAGTTCTTCTCGCCTTGCTGTTTGAGCGACGATTTCTCAAACCGATTTTGCTGCTCACGGAAAAATTCAGGGAGATATCCGCGTCCACGAGTTTTGTGAAGGCTCCTGACCCCCTCCCTGAAAGCACGAAACAAAGCAACGAAATTGAAATTCTCTTCGCAGGATACAATAAGATGGTTGCTGCGCTGATCATGCGCGAAAAGAAACAGGCGGGAGCCGAAGCGGCCCTGAAAGACATGAACGAAAAGCTGGAATCGAAGGTGGCCAAAAGAACGCAGGAATTGCAGCTTGCCAAAGAAAAAGCCGAGGGATCCGACCGGCTGAAATCAGCTTTCCTGGCCAACATGTCGCACGAAATCCGGACGCCCCTCAACGCCATTGTCGGTTTTACCGGGATGCTGGTCACGGAAGATTTTGACCCGGAGACCAAAAACAGTTATCTCCGGATCGTCGAGGAAAATACAGACAGCCTCCTGAAGCTCATTGAAGACATCCTCGATCTTTCTAAGCTGCAACGCGGCCCACTCCACATCACTCAGAACGCGACCGACCAGCA
>CAZANK010000573.1:0-2595 GCA_964486235.1 uncultured Prolixibacteraceae bacterium
CGATGTCCGTTCGCCGTCGACATAGATATCCACGGTTGATCCCGGGTTGAACACCACGGCAATATGGTACCACCTGCCCGCCTCCAGGGTTTTGTTGCCCTTGTGGTCTTTGATATTGGCGGTGGTAAAATCGGGGGCGCCCTCCGCGTCCAGCTTCAGCGAGAAGGAGCTGCCCAGTCCGACAATCCCCATAAAACGGTTCAAACTGTCGGGCTTCACCCAAACCGCCATGCTGATCGGCGTGTCAAAATTCAGTCCGTTCTCCTTCGCATAGTCAATGTAGGCATTGTTCCCGGTGAACCCGGCCACCTGCCCCCTCTTTTTGTCGCGGACAATTTCTACATTGTTGACGATGATCTTTTCCCAGTCCGGCTCCGATAGGTTCCGTATTCTTCCGTCGAACGAGAAATGCATGACCAGCCCGTCGCCGATCTGGCTTTCAAAGGCCGTGAAAGTCCGGACGGCATCGGACATGCCGGTATGCTGGATCACTTCGCCGGGGGTGATCCGGTACCCGTTTTTATAGGGTGAAAGAATCTCGCTGTACCCTGTAACAGGATACGAAAACCGCCCGGATGTGATCAGTTCGGGATCCTGTTTCCATCGAATGTCATTCAGCAGATTGTCCTTGTACCTGACTTCCCCGGTCAGTCTCCGGGTGTTGTTTAAAAATTCAATGGCCGGCGCTGCTTCTGCCAGCCCGTCCGGATTCAATAATACGAAATTGGGCACTTTCCCCGTCAGCCTCCAGCATTGCAGGCATTGGCCCTTTAAGGAGTCTCCGCTGTCGGGGGTGAACACGACCATTTTATTCAGCGGATCAGATGAAAAACGGGCCGCATAGGTACCAGACGAAATCACGCGGGTGCTTGAGGTGAACGTGATGTCATCCCCAAAAAGGGCAATGATCTTTTTGTTCTGAAGTAAATTTTCAGGAGGCCATTGGTCTGTTTTCTTCAGTACCAGGTCCTTTTCGAATTGCCTTTGCAGGATAGGTTGTGTGCTGTCTGCGCTAAACGCCTTGTCAAAGACCAGGATCAGGCTCTGATCCTGTTGCTCAAAAAAAGCCGCGATTGATTTTAGTTGTTCTTCCGCAGGCTTTGCAGTAAAAAGCAAGGCCTTTGCTCCCTGTTGCAGCGATTTGTCCGTTTGTTCCGTGGCGTTCACACAAGCGAACGCCAGATCATCCAAACGCCTGGTGTTCTGCGCCTGAAGCACAGAGCACACTGCCAGGACAAAAAGCAGATGGACAATTTTTTTCACGTTGCAGTTATTTAGAAAACGTATAAAGATAAAACAAACCATTTTCTAAATAAATCTTACAGGGATACTTCTTGTCAAATTCCGGTGTATCTCAAAAAAAAGCCGAACGCGACAGGCATTCAGCTTTCTTAGAACTTAACAAGCGATCTTATATTGAACGGCCTTCATAGACCATTGATTCCTCAATGGGAACCAAATTACCGTTGAAGGTTAGTTATCTTGCGCCAGTCGCTACAGATCAGCGCCTGGCGGGAGCGGCAGGGAACGGAATAATGCGAATAGCCCGGCCCCCGGAGGGTTTGAGCTTCACATGCAGCACGGTTTCTTTCGTAACCCTTGCTTGTTCTGTCTTCACATGGGTACGGGTATTCACGGTTTCGTCGTCCGAATAAATGACCGCCCGGTACGACCGGTCCTTATCCAGGAACGACAACGGGATCTCCAGTTCGCGCGGATCGTTGCCGGTGATGGTCCCGACAAACCATTCATCGCCGCTGCGACGGGCTACAGTGATGTATTGGCCGATCTCTCCCCCGATCACTTTGGTATCGTCCCAGACCGTGGGCAAGGCATCCCAGAACTCCAGCTCGGGCTCCCCCTGGTAATCGTCCGGCTTGTCGTACCAGTACATCCACTGCAGCGGACTGTAATAAATCACCGGCAGGGCAAGCTGATGCGCTGCCGTGGTCCGGATATGACGGTCAGGATGCCCCAGTTCCCTCCTTAAATAATAACAGAAGGTATAGTCGGCCGCACCCGCCACAAAACGGGTGAACGGCAGTACCGTATTGTTGGTGGCATCGGGCATTTCCTCGTTCCCGCGCACGCCTTCCTGTGTCATCAGGTTGGGATAGGTGCGGCTGAAGCCGGTAGGCCGGTATTCATCATGGATATTTACCATCAATCCATATTTGGCACACTTCTTTACCGCCTCGTGCAGCCAGGTGGTCCATCGGTGGGAGCCCACCTGTACAAAGCCAAACTTGATGCCGGCGACGCCCCACGAGCGGAACAACGGCAGGAGGGTATCCAGTTGTGCGGCAAGCGCCCTTTGATTGACATACAGGAACACGCCGATTCCCTTTGAACGGGCATAGCGGATCGCTTCAGGCAGATCGAGGTCGCCTTTGGGGTTCCGGCCCGGATCGACGGTCACGGTGGTGGCATCGGACGATACAAGATATTCGCAGCCATACCATCCGGCATCAAAATGGATGTACTGCAGGTTCCGGGCAACGGCAAAGTCAACCAGTTTCTTTGCTCCCGAAGTGGAAAGGGTCGCTTCACGCATCACCTTCCCCGGTTTGATCCAATCCGTATGGTCCAGCGCGC
>CAZANK010000574.1:0-2591 GCA_964486235.1 uncultured Prolixibacteraceae bacterium
CCTTCCGGAGCCAGCATGTTCATCAGGTCGGCGCGGCCTCCATATGCGCCAACCGGAAGTCCTCCGCCAATGATCTTCCCCAGGGTTGTAAGGTCAGGTTTAATTTTAAAATGTTCCTGTGCCCCTCCGGTTGACAGGCGGAAACCGGTAATGACCTCGTCGAAGATCAGCAGGGCCCCGTGCTCATGCGTAATCTCACTCAATCCTTCAAGAAAGCCAGGAACAGGCAGCACCACGCCCATGTTTCCGGCGACTGCTTCCAGGATGACCGCGGCGATTTCACTTCCCTTTTCCTGAAACAGTTTGCGGACCGAGTCCAGGTTGTTGTATTCGGCGATCAGCGTATCCCGGGCCGAAGCGCTTGTCACGCCGGGACTGTCGGGCAATCCGAGGGTAAGCGCCCCTGAGCCGGCCTTGATCAGAAAGCTGTCGGCATGACCATGGTAACAGCCGGCAAACTTGACAACCAGATCTCGTTTGGTAAAACCTCTTGCGAGCCGCAAGGCGCTCATGGTGGCTTCTGTGCCCGAGTTAACCATACGCACTTTTTCAACCGACGGAACCATGGACGTGATGAGCTCGGCCATTTCTGTTTCAAGCAGTGTCGGGGCGCCGTAGCTGGTGCCTTTTTCCGCGGCTTTTTGTACCGCCTCGACAATCTCCGCACGGGCGTGCCCGAGGATCAATGGTCCCCAGGAGGCGACAAAATCCACGTATTCGTTTCCATCGATATCCCGGATCCTGCATCCTTTGGCGCTTTGAATGAATACCGGGTTTGCTTGTACACTTTTAAAAGCCCGTACGGGCGAGTTGACCCCCCCGGGAATGAACCTTCGGGCCTGTTCAAAAGCCTTGATACTGTTTAAAAAATTCATGTTCAAAATGGTTAAATGACTACACCCGGTTTCCTTTTCGCATTTCGCTCAGCACGAACTCTTTCGCGTGGTAGGTGATGATCAGGTCGGCCCCGGCGCGCTTGATCGACGTCAGGATTTCCCTGATGACCCGCTCTTCATCGATCCAGCCGTTGGCCCCGGCCGCTTTGACCATCGAAAATTCGCCGCTGACGTTATAGGCGACCACCGGGATATTGAAGGTTTGTTTGACGCGGCTGATCACATCAAGGTAACTCAGGGCTGGTTTGACCATCACCAGGTCGGCGCCTTCGGCAAGATCCTGCTCCACCTCCCGAAGGGCTTCAAGGCTGTTTGCCGGATCCATCTGATACGTGTTGCGATCGCCGAATTTGGGAGCGCTTTCGGCCGCTTCCCGGAACGGCCCGTAGAATCCGGATGCATACTTGGCGGAGTACGCCAGGATGGGTGTATTTTCGAAGCCGTTCGCATCCAGCGCGTGGCGGATCGCTCCCACACGGCCATCCATCATATCGCTCGGTGCGATGAAGTCGGCCCCTGCCCTGGCCAGAGTGAGTGACTGTTCTGCCAGTGTTTTGACCGTGAGGTCATTGTTGACGTCCCCGTCGACAATGGTTCCGCAGTGCCCGTGCGTGGTGTATTCGCAATTACACACATCCGCGATGATGAGCACGTCTGGCACTGCGCTTTTCAATGCCCGGATCGCCGTTGGCACGATGGCGTCAGGGCGGCAGGCTACGCTGCCGTCTTCATCCTTTGTTTCAGGGATGCCAAACAGCAGTATTTTGTCAATTCCCGTTTGCGTGACCAGATCGTTCACCTCGCCAACCAGGAGGTCGATGGACAACTGGAAGTTCCCGGGCATCGACCGGATCGGGTTCCGGACATGTTCGCCGGGACAAACAAAATAGGGCATAATCAGGTCATCCCTGTTGACTTCTGTTTCGCGGATCATCTTCCGGATCGTGGCATTTTTACGCAGTCTTCTTAATCGTGTTACCGGATAGCTCATTGAATGTGTTTTTTTTTGTTCATAAGATAATTGATCGTAATCGCGGCCAGTTCTTCGTATCCCGGCTCAGCCGCCGTGGCGACGGGTTCAAGATGATAGTCCCGGATCGCGGCAGTGGTTGTTTGCCCAATGCTGATGATCCTGAGGTTTTTTTTATTCGCGGCCAACAGCATCCAGAGATTGTGCATGGCAGAAGGACTGGTCACGATCAGCAGGTCGTAACGGTCTTCTTCCACCCGTGCAAGCAGATCGCGATCGACCGCTTCAGGCATTTTTGTTTGATACACGTTAACCCGTTCAACCCGATGATTGCCCCGCAGGCTTGTCTCGAGCGAGTCAGGGGCCAGCGTTCCCAGCACGAGAAGGACTTGCTCTTCGGGCGGGATTACCTGCTGGAGCCCTTTGGCAAAGTGAACGCCCGACTTTCCCTCACCGGTGAAATGAGGCGGATAACCCGCGCGCGACAGGGCCCTGGCGGTACCTTGCCCCAGGGCTGCAATCCTGTTTTTGCCGGTGGCGGCATGTTGACTGAAAAAGTGGGAGACGGCATTTTTACTGGTGAAAACCATCCAGTCATAATCGGTGCTGTCTTTTTTCAGTCTGAACGGGACCGGCGCGATGGCAATTACAGGCATGGAGAACACGCAGGCACCCGCGGAACGAAGAATATCGTCCAGTTTATCCTCCTCGTAATCCGGATAGGT
>CAZANK010000575.1:0-2585 GCA_964486235.1 uncultured Prolixibacteraceae bacterium
AGCACCAAGCTGGTACACGGGGGGGTTCGTTATCTGGCGCAGGGGAATGTCGCGTTGGTGCTGGAGGCCTTGCGGGAGCGGGGACTGATGAAGAAGAACGCGCCGCACCTGGTGAAGGATCAGTGTTTTATCATTCCTGCTTACCGGTGGTGGGAGAAACCGTTTTATACGGTTGGACTGACCCTGTATGATTGGCTGGCGGGCAGGCTTGGTCTGGGCAGGTCGTTTCCTTGTGCAAAAAAGAAAACGTTGGAAAAGATACCCACGCTTGTCAGCGAAGACCTCCGTGGAGGCATTGTCTACCATGACGGACAGTTTGACGATTCGAGGCTGGCCGTGAACATGGTGCAAACGGTGAAGGATCATGGGGGAACCATTTTGAATTACATGAAAGTGGTCGGTTTACAGAAGGAGGACGGAAAAATTTCGGGGGTGGTTGCCGTGGATCAGGAGACAGGTGCGGAATACGTCATTCGCGCCAGGGCGGTACTGAACGCGACCGGCGTTTTTGTGGACGATATTCTGCGGATGGACGACCCGGAAGCCAGGGATATTGTTCGTCCGAGTCAGGGGGTACATCTGGTGCTGGATAAGGAATTCGTGCCGGGCGACCATGCTGTCATGATCCCGAAGACCAGCGACGGACGGGTGTTGTTTGCCATACCGTGGCACGACAAAGTCGTGGTGGGGACGACTGATATTCAAAAGGAGAAGGCCGAACTGGAGCCGACGGCATTGGAGCAAGAGGTGGATTTCATCCTGGAAACGCTTGGCCGTTTCCTGAAAAAGGCGCCATCCAGGTCGGATGTGAGGAGTGTTTTCGCCGGACTTCGCCCGCTCGCGGCGCCAACAAACGGCGATAAGAAAACAAAGGAAATCTCAAGAGGACACCGGGTTGTTGTGAGCGGGTCCAATCTGGTCACGATCATAGGCGGCAAGTGGACCACATACAGGCAAATGGCTGAGGATTCGATCGATAAACTGATCGAGGTGGCTGGGCTGCCAAGCAGAAAATCAGTGACCCATTTTCTTCCCATCCACGGTTACCGCGAAGTCAATGGGCACCAGGGATCGTTGTCGTTTTACGGATCAGACGAAGATGCATTGTTGAACCTGATCAGGGAAGACCCGGAACTGGGAGAACCCTTGAGTTCAGAAATGAATATTATCAAAGCGCAGGTAGTCTGGGCGGTGAGAGAGGAGATGGCGCGTACCGTGGAGGATTTCCTGGCCCGGCGGAGCAGGGCTTTATTCCTGGATGCGCGGGAAAGCCTGAATATGGCGGCGGAGGTTGCCCGGATCATGGCCAGGGAACTGGGAAAAGATCCCGCGTGGGAGGCCGATCAGGTGGCAGATTACACCAGGCTGGCAAAAAACTACTTGCTCTCTTAAAGAAGTGTGCCGATAAATTTTGAAAGTGGCCGACATCTGTTAAATTCGTAGCCGAATAGTTATCCATACCATTATTAAACCAGTAAAACCATGAAGAAGAAGTATGTTTTGGCGCTGGATCAGGGAACCACCAGTTCTCGTGCCATCCTGTTTTCCGGGGAGGGAAACATCATCAGTGTGGCCCAAAAGGAGTTTCGCCAGTTTTACCCAAACCTGGGATGGGTGGAACACGATGCTTCGGAAATATGGCAAACCCAGGTATTGGTGGCGACGGACGCGATCAGTAAGGCCGGAATTCACCCGGGTGAAGTGGCATGTATTGGAATTACCAACCAGCGGGAAACGACGGTCGTCTGGGATCGTGAGACGGGAAAGCCCGTTTGTCCTGCCATCGTGTGGCAGGACCGCCGTACTGCCGCGTTTTGTGATGAGCTTAATGATCAGGGGTATGGCGAATCCATTTATTCAAAGACAGGACTCATTATTGATTCCTACTTTTCGGGCACAAAAATAAAATGGATACTGGATCACGTACCCGGCGCCAGAGAAAGGGCGGAGCAAGGGAAACTGGCCTTTGGCACGATCGATAGCTGGCTGTTATGGAATTTTACGGAGGGTGCCGTTCATGTGACCGATGTCAGCAATGCCAGCCGGACCATGCTTTTTAACATTCATACGCTGGAATGGGACAGCGAACTGCTTCAGTTGTTTGATATCCCGGCTTCTGTTTTGCCGGAGGTCCGGTCTTCCTCCGAAATATATGGGGTGACCAGGCAATTTGATGTCGAAATCCCGATTTCGGGTATTGCCGGAGATCAGCAGGCCGCCACATTTGGTCAGTGCTGCACAAAACCGGGAATGGTCAAAAATACGTATGGCACCGGATGTTTCATCCTGGCCAATACGGGTAACAAGCCGGTGAGATCGAAGAATAAGCTGCTCACAACCATCGCGTGGAAGATTAACAAAGAGACGGTCTACGCGCTCGAAGGAAGTATTTTTGTCGGCGGCGCCATTGTGCAGTGGCTAAGGGACGGGCTGGGCATCATCAAGTCCTCGGCCGAGATTGAAGGGCTGGCCCGGTCGGTTCCCGACAACGGGGGTGTATACCTGGTGCCCGCCCTCACAGGTTTGGGTGCCCCGCACTGGGACCCGCACGCCCGGGGGATGATCATCGGGTTAACGCGCGGAAC
>CAZANK010000576.1:0-2575 GCA_964486235.1 uncultured Prolixibacteraceae bacterium
GGCGTGTTCGACAAGAGCCGTAACAAGTCTGTTTCCGTGGTAATCTTAATCGGCATCAAATTGAGGATAACAATTCGCAAAGGTCTGATATCCTGATGAACTGCCCTGGTTTCATTCATCACGAAAATATTTTCAGACTGCAGGATATCGATGGCCGGCAGTTTGTCGGGAATGTTTAATGGCATCGTCTGTTTTTTTAAAGGGGCTGTATCGTTCCCTGATACAGCCTCCTGTTTGTCGTTATTTTATTTTTTCCAAAGCCTGTTCGAAATCGGCAATAATGTCGTCGACATGCTCCAGGCCTACTGAGACCCGCAATGAGCCGGGGAACACGCCTGCTGCTGCCTGAGCTTCTTCCGAAAGCTGCTGGTGTGTGGTGGCTGCCGGCTGAATGATCAGCGTTTTGGCGTCACCGACGTTCGCGACATGACTTGCCAGTTCCAGGCTGTTGACTACCCTGTCGGCTGCTGCCGTGCCGCCTTTCACCGTGAATGACAACATACTCCCGGGGCCTTTCGGAAAATACTTTTTGGCAAGCTCGTAAGATGCGCTGCTCTTTAATCCCGGGTAGTTCACGCTTTCGACCAGCGGGTGTTTTTCCAGCCATTCGGCCAGTTGCTGCGCATTCTGAACATGCCTTTCCATGCGCAAAGATAGCGTTTCCAGGCCCTGAAGCAAAAGAAATGAGTTAAAGGGGCTGATGGCCGGTCCAAAATCCCTGAGCCCTTCCACCCGTGCCTTTGTAATAAAGGCGATATTGCCGAACGGACCGTCAAAGTTGAAGGTGTCCCAGTAGATCATTCCGTGATAACCTTCCGAAGGTTCGGTGAACCCCGGAAATTTCCCGTTGCCCCAGTTAAAGTTGCCGGCATCCACAATGATTCCTCCGATGCTGGACCCGTGTCCGCCAATCCATTTGGTCGCCGAGCTGACCACGATGTTGGCTCCGTGTTCGATCGGTCTGAACAGATAACCCCCGCCGGAAAAGGTGTTGTCGACGACCAGCGGGATATCATGTTTGCGTGCTACAGCGGCAATCGCGTCGAAATCAGGGATGACGTATCCGGGGTTGCCGATCGTTTCCAGGTAAATGAGCTTCGTTTTCGCGTCAACCAGCCTGTCAAATGACTCCGGGTTGAGATCACTGGTCAGGCGTGCTTCGATCCCTTGCTTTTTAAACGAGACCGTAAACTGATTATAGGTTCCCCCGTACAGGAATGGTGAACTGACAAAATTATCGCCTGCTTCGAGCAACGTGTTGAATACGAGAAACTGGGCCGCATGGCCTGAAGCCACAGCAAGTGCCCCGATGCCTCCTTCAAGCGCTGCCATTCTCTTTTCAAAAACATCGGAAGTGGGATTCATGATTCGGGTATAGATGTTCCCGAATTCTTTTAATGCGAATAAGTTAGCCGCATGTTCCGAGTCGTTGAATACGTAGGAGGTTGTTTGGTAGATTGGCACTGCACGTGATCCTGTTGTTGGATCAACCTCTTGTCCCGCGTGCAGTTGAAGTGTTTCAAATTTTAATTTTCCTTTACTCATTTTGTTAAACTTTTTTAATATGAAAGAACGTTCTGTGAATTTCCTGGATTGCCTTTATTTTGTCGGCTTCATCAACGACCAGGTAGCTGACCAGGTCAGATGCCCCGGAGCCGCTGATAACCACATTGATTTTGCTTTTTGCGACGGCAGCGAACAACTGGGCCGAAATTCCGTGGTGTGACTGCATGCCGTGACCCACGACCGCAATCAACGATACGTGTTCGGCAATATCGATCCCACTCACCGAATTGAACTTCAATTCACTGCAGATTTGCCGGACCTGGGGCACCGACCGCTTGTCGATCATGATGTTGATATTCGTCTGGGCAGTGATCACCGAACGGATGTTAATATGCCTGCTACTGAAGGCGGTTGTCACTTTCGCCAGGATTCCCGGCTTAAACCCAACGCCCGGACCATTCAGCCGGAGTACCGCGATCTCGTCGGTATGCGCCACGCTTTTAACAACCTGAGGCGTCACAATGTTTTGTGAATTGATCTTCGTGCGCAGAATTTTTTCGCCGTCTGTGAGGTCATACACATACGCCGGGATGTGTTTGCTGATTAACGGTTCTACAATCCGGGGATGGATTCCTGAATAATTGAAATAAGAAAGTTCCGAAGCCTCCGCATAGGTCAGGCTGTCAATATACGCCGTGTCTGGAACATACTGATCATCGGCCGTTTTAAAAGGCTTACCGATCTGCCACAGTTCCAGCCTTTCGGCGTTAAACAACGCGGCCAGGGCTGCTGCGGTATAATCTGCCGCCTGGTCACCCAGCCGGGCAATCTTTCCCCTGGAGGTAATCCCAAATGAACCCGGGATCAGGCTGACGAGGTCAAAAGGAAACCTTGCTATTTTTTCAGACGCTTCCGGGAGGATACTGGCGTTGCCGTATTCTTCACTCACCGTCAGTCCGATGTCTTCGGGCAGATGAATGCCTGCCGGAATTCCGTATTTTTGCAGGATGTTGCAGAGCAGGGCAGTGGTTATCTTCTCGCCGTAAGAAATTACCTGATCCTGCAAGGC
>CAZANK010000577.1:0-2575 GCA_964486235.1 uncultured Prolixibacteraceae bacterium
CGCAGTTGAAATTGATATGGTCATCAATATCGGAAAGGCCCTGCAAGGAGACTGGGATTATATCGGGAAAGAAATTAAAGCAGTTACAGATGTTTGTCATCAAAACGGGGCTATCGTTAAAGTGATTTTTGAAACGGATTACGTGAGGAAAGAAACTGATATCGTCAGCTTATGTGAAATATGTACATCGTTGGGCGCTGACTATGTGAAAACGTCAACCGGCTTTGGGTTTGTAAAACAGCCCAATGGCGAATATAACTATACCGGTGCAACTATTCCAAATATTGAATTAATGAAAAAAAGGGTCGGGGCAAATGTAAAAGTTAAGGCAGCCGGGGGCATCAGGACACTCGACGGATTACTCACCGTCCAACAGGCGGGATGCACCCGCTGCGGGGCGACGGCAACGAAAGCTATCCTTGAAGAAGCGGTTGAGCGGTTTGGTGAATAACTCACCATCCGCACATTGGATGGTGCATTTCAATTTTCACGAAAAAGGACGCCTGGTAAAATTATGATTATGAAATTCAGCTTGTCAGACAGCCAATTATTGGATATTGCTAACAATTTCCGGGGAAAAATAGAAACAGGTTTAAAGTTTGACAATACCGAGTTATAAACCTGACAATAACTAAATGGATTAGAACAGTAAGGATCGCCTAAATGATATATTATTCATTGAATGGGCAGCAAAAAAGTAGTCAAATTAAATTTGGAAATACTGCAAAACTACAAGCTAAGTGATGAATAAAACGAATGAACACCGACTTGATTACATTGGAGAAAGACAATATTTCAGTTGAAATTCAGGTTAAAAACGGATCCCTTGAAGAAAAATACTTTGTGCGACAGGGAGATGAATGGATTGAAGTGCCGCAAGCAGGGGTGAATCTGTTGGCAGTGTCAGCATGAGAGATAGTTCCAATCAAATCATGACTGGCCGTTTCGTGAAGATGTGGCAGAATGACGAATCATCGATAACAGAAGAAATGTCAATCGGTAATTATCGGATCACGCGTAAACTGGCAGTGGTCGGCGATGGATGGTTGCATGTCACAACTCGCCTGGAAAGCGAAAACCCGAAAAATATTCATTCTTTTTCCGACAGGTTTAGTTTTTCCCAAAATCCCGACTGGTCTTATGCACCTTCTATTGGCGGGTTTATTCCTGATGCTTATTACAAAGCCCCGGTTATTATGTACCAGTCGAACAGCTCTGCATTTGCAATTGTACCTGATTTAAACCATTTGAATAAAGAAAATCTGGAACGATGCAACCATTTTATGTCACTTAATCTTCCCGAAGGGCAATTACTTTCAGTAGGGTATGCCCCAACTAAACTGGTGGCGCACTCGGTATATGCTGAGAACAAATTTGGTACCTGGAATCCTGACACAAATTTGGAGAACTCATATTTCCTTTTGCTTACAGATGAAGCCGAAAAACAGCAAGCCTATCGCCGGATTGTTCGATTACATTGGGACCAGTTTGGCCGTCGTGAACAGGTTTATGCAGCAGGCCAACAAGCAGGAAATACAGAAACGCATGAGCAAAAACTGACCCTTTGGGATAGTTGGAGACCGGTGGTATGGGAACAGGAAACGCTAAAGCTTTGGCTCGGTATTCCACTCGCTGATGGTTCGCTCGGCGGAGGGGTAAAAACATTGAGATGGGGACCCGGACCTTCGGTGTACCTGTCGTCCTGGTTCAATTCAATGCGTACTGCATTCGGAATGGGCCTTTATGCACGAAAAACCAATAATTCTGAACTGATGGAACTGGCTGCCCAAACAGTTAACCTTGCTCTTAAATCACCTGGAATCGATGGCGCTTTTAAATGTATAGCTGTACCGGTAAAGGAAGATCAAAGTGTAGTTTGGGGGGCTGGCGATGGAAATGGAGGCAGTACAGGTGAGGGATTTCTCGGATATGACATGAGCTGGACCGCGTATTGGCTGCTTCGGTGGCATGAGGCCGGATTGCCTCATCGTGATGGGATACTTGCCAAATGCCGTGATTTGGCCCAGTTTTTTATTGACAGGCAAAAACAGGATGGGTTAATACCAACCCAATTCAATAAGCATGGAGCTGTCAGGGAAGATTTATCGCGAATGGTTAAAGCAGAAACCGGATCTGTTGCGCTTTTCTTACTTCAGTTATATAGACAAGATCCACAGCAACAATATCTTAATGCAGCGGAGCGGGCGCTTTTATTTTTGGAAGAATCGGTAATTCCGTCGCGGCAATGGTATGATTACGAAACGTTCTGGAGTTGCAGCCCGCGCACCATTCCTTACTGTGAGATAACCGGGCAGTGGCCGGCAAACAATCTTGCACTGAGCCAAACCGTCGAAGCATTCCTGCTTGCCTGGGAAATGACAAAGAACCCACAGTACCTTGAAACAGGAGAAGCTGTAATGGATTACCTCCTGCTCTACCAACAATGCTGGACACATCCGCTTATCGGTGGATTTGAAAGCAAAGTAGCTCTTTTAGGCGGATTTACTACCCAAAACTCGGATGCTGAGTGGTCGGATGCCAGGCAAAGCCAAATCGGGAATATGCTCATGGACTA
>CAZANK010000578.1:0-2570 GCA_964486235.1 uncultured Prolixibacteraceae bacterium
GCCGTTCGGCTGTCCGGTTCACCACGTTCGGCGTACAACCGGCAAGAACGAGTAAGAGTAAACTGTAAAAGAAAAATTTTGTTATTTTGTGTTTCATGACTTTATCTGATTTCCATTGAGAGCCATTTACTCGTTATCTCACGAAGTCGCGCGGATACTGCAAATCCTGGATCACTTCTCCCCCAAATAAACGGATCCATGAACGGAATCCTTCTTCGCCTTCGGTCAGTTCAATGATCCTTGCCCCGTTGGGCTTTAAATCGTTATACACGTTGTCGCATCCGCTGAAACGCCCGTAGATAAAGAACATCTTGTTCCAATACACCGCAAAATCGCTGTTGTGGTCATGCCCCACGAAAACCGCCTGGACGTCTTTCATCTCTTTCATCGAGACAAACATCCCGGAGTTTATCTTGGGAGAAGCGACATTCTCCCTTCGTGTTCCGATCATATTCCCGTTCTCGTCGTCGCGCGAAGCTTCTTTGTGCTCGGGAAGCGGGATATGGAAGAATGCCAGCGAAGGGATGGGTGTTCCCCCGTTCATCCGGGTAAATGCCTCACTTTGCTTCCTGTACCAGGCGATCTGGTCAAAATGAATGTGTCCGTAAGTTTTCGGGATGTCTTCGATGGTCGCTCCGCGATTGGAGTCCAGAAGATAAAACACCCGGCTGATCTTGTCGCTTCCCGGCGACGAGAGTGTCAGCACACTGTTGGTGACCCCGTAAATCCCCGCTGTTTTTGTATTCAGGTTCCCGGGAATGCTCATGACAATGTTCAGCATTTCCTCCCGCGTCTTGTCATATTCTTCGTCATGATTGCCAAAGGCAACGGCAAAAGGGATCTTCCGTGCGGCCATCGGCTCCAGAATCTCGCGTACCGACGCTTCTGCCGGTTCCCCGAAAATGATGTCGCCGGTGTGAATCACCAAATCCGGCTTTTCCAGGTCCAGCATCTGATTTACGTTTTTTAACGCCCGTTCCGATTTCGGATTTCCTGCAATGTAATGCGTATCCGTTAACTGCAAAATTTTAAACTTGCCATCCTTGTTATATGACAATCTTGTTTTGGCAGAATCAGTTGTTCCTGTTGGCATCTCCGAAGACAAAACCCCTGCAACCGAATTTGTTGCGACCATTCCCGCCATGCCGGCAAGAGCCGAGCCTTTTATAAAAGCCCTTCTGTTCAAACGTGTTCCCATAATTTCAAAAATTGATTGTTTATTTTTTTAAATCTCCACTTTCTCAACACTGACTTCCTTTCCATCGGGCGATATGGTCATAACGACCTTTTTGTTCCCCTTGAAGCGGAAAACAATCTCGTTGTCATTTCCGGTCCAGGGAGCCACCATTCTTTTCAACGCATCACCAGCCATGTCGTCGGTGATGATCCACTTTCCTTTTCCATCCTTGAATGCACTGGTCCCCGAGATGTATTGAGCGACCAATTCTTTTGGCGCGAACCGCTTGGAAGTGACCACGGCGAGGCCATTCTCACGAACAAGTTCGCATACATCGTCCAGGGTTTCTTCACGGATGAACAATCCGCAGAGGAAAGCAAGTTTCACAGAGCCCAAATGCGCCTTTGTCACAGAATCATCAAACACCACCGCCGAATTCGCCGGGGCAAAACAACGGTAGGCCATTCCCTCGTAAATGTTTCCGGCATTCCATGAGAGGCTTTCCTTCTTGACCATTCCATGGGTGATCGTATGCCAGGCTTTGATCCATTCTTCCGACTCCGGACTGGTACGTAGGTCGTAGGCGCCAAAAAGCCAGTCTTTCCAATACAGGTTTACTTTTTTGTCGCCGTCATCAACCGTACAATAGGTATCAGGGCCCTGTCCCCACTGCGTGTCGTCAAAACGGATGATCGCGATCTCCGGCTCCAAATCCCTGAAGGTATAGGGACGGGGATTGCGGGGTACGTATTCTTTGGCGAAACGGCTCAATGCCCTGCCTCTTTCCTTCAAGGTCAGGACATCATGATCATCGATCTCATAGGTATGTTTCCCGACACTTTCCACATACGCTTTATCCACCCCGGCCCAGTAGGCAAACAGGAGGTTAGACCATAACGATTCGGCCGAGTGGCCGGGATAGTTGTTGTAATGCCAGAAATCGATACAGGCCCACAATTCCTGGTCATATTGCAGGCAGGCCCCCATGGCGCATGACGCCCAAATATTCGACCAGTTTTCCTTCATTTGTTTGTAAACCGGCGTCATTCCCGCCCGTGCAAAATTATGAAAGAGCACCGGCCACACATGTTCGGTCAGCACCTGACAGTTGTTGTAACTCCGGCACTCCCCGACCAGCGATTTTGCGCCCTCATAAACTGCGCTGTCGGCCGACTTAAAGTCCATGCCGGTCGTCTCCGCCAGGCTCACCAGTTCAATATCCGGGTTTCTGAGGGTGATCGACAAATTGCGCGTGATTTGCGAGTGTTCCAGTTCATCGTACTGAATACCCCACACGGCATCCGAACGGGTCAGGCTTTTCAAAACCGGTGGCGGAAACTTGAAGAGATGTAAATTATCCGGCTGACTAACCCATTCATAGCCATCGGTACTT
>CAZANK010000579.1:0-2569 GCA_964486235.1 uncultured Prolixibacteraceae bacterium
ATCCCGTTTTTATTTTTTACACTCGTATTATTATGAATGTGAAAAAGAAGAGCATGTTTTAACTAAAACAGAATATGGAATCAACTTCACCAGCGCCATAAATAAAGAAAATATTTATGGTTTTCAATATCATCCGGAAAAAAGTCATCAAAATGGGATAATTTTACTAAAGAATTTTGCAGAGATGTAAATATGTTATACCCAAGAATCATTCCAGCATTGTTGGTCCATCGAAAAGGACTTGTAAAAACAGTTAAATTTACTGATCCCAAATATGTGGGTGATCCTGTGAATGCAGTCAAAATATTTAATGAAAAAGAGGTTGATGAGATCATAGTTCTTGATATAGATGCCAGTAGAAACCATAATGCACCGGATTTGAAAATGATCGAGGATATTGCATATGAATGCAGAATGCCTCTTTGTTATGGAGGTGGAATAAAAACCGCTGATCAGGCGGTTGATATTTTTAATTTGGGTGTAGAGAAAATTGCTATCAGTTCCGCCGCGATCGAAGATCCAACATTAATTACCAAAATTGCAGAAAGAGTAGGAAATCAAAGTGTTGTTGTTGTAATGGATGTTAAAAAAAAGAGATTCGGGAATAAATATGAGATCTTTATAGAAAATGCGACAAAAAATACCGGTGAAAATCCGATTTCATTTGCAAAAAAAGCTGAAAAATTAGGAGCGGGAGAGATCGTCGTCAATTCCATTGAAAATGATGGTTTGATGATGGGTTATGATTATAATCTAATAAGGAGTGTGAAAAATGAGATAAATATTCCCATGACTGTCATGGGAGGAGCAGGATCATTGGATGATATTGGTAAAGTGATAAACGAACACGGAATAATTGGTGTAGCAGCAGGCAGCCTTTTTGTTTTTAAAGGGAAATACCGTGCGGTTTTGATTAATTATCCATTACCTGAAATTAAAGAAAAATTAGTTAAAGAAAACTTGAATTATATCTAAAAAAAACGGAATATTAAATGAAACAAATCATACAATCCTTTAAAACAGGAGAAACCATATTAGAGGAGGTACCGATGCCGCAGGTGAAGCGGGGGTGTCTTCTTATTAAAACCTCAAAGAGTCTTGTATCTCTAGGCACAGAGCGGATGCTTGTGGAATTTGGGAAATCGAACTATCTGCAGAAGGCGAAACAGCAACCAGATAAAGTTAAACAGGTGCTGGACAAGGTAAAAACGGAGGGGCTGATGCCTACTGTGAACTCAGTATTCAACAAGCTGGGCGAACCAATTGCGCTGGGATATTGCAACGTGGGCAAGGTGATTGCTATTGGCGAAGGAGTGAGTGGTTTTGAAGTGGGCGACCGGGTTGCTTCGAATGGGCCGCATGCGGAATATGTCTCTGTTCCGAAGAATCTGGTAGCGCATATCCCGGACAAGGTGAATGACGCCGAAGCAACCTTCACAGTAATCGGCTCTATCGGTCTGCAAGGGATCCGTTTGCTGAAACCTGCATTGGGCGAGACGGTGGTAGTGATCGGGCTGGGATTGATCGGCCTGCTCACGGCACAACTCCTGAAGGCGAACGGATGCCGGGTGATCGGTACCGATTTGGACGAAGAAAAATTGGCACTCGCTGAGAAATGGGGAGTTATAACCTATAACTCCAGCAATGGGGATGTGGTGAAGTTCGTTGAGGAGCAGACAGGCGGTGCGGGCGCCGACGGGGTGATTATCACCGCCTCGGCTCATACGGATGCGATCATTTCACAAGCGGCACGGATGAGCCGCAAGCGGGGAAAGATTGTGCTGGTAGGTGTCGTGGGACTAAATATAAGTCGTGCTGAGTTTTACGAGAAAGAACTGACATTCCAGGTTTCCTGCTCCTACGGTCCGGGAAGGTACGATGATAACTATGAAAACAAGGGAATCGACTATCCGCTGCCATTTGTACGCTGGACCGAGCAACGCAACTTCGAGGCAATTTTACAGACAATTGCTTCGGGTGATCTTTCTGTGCAGGAGATGATTACCGAAGAGGTGGATCTTGCAGACTATGGAAAGATTTACGACGATATTGCTTTACACCGCTCCATTGCATCGATTATTCGCTATCCGGAAAGAGATATAGCGGTGGATCGAAAAAGTACGGTCATATTGAAAGATAAATCTTTTGAGGGTGGGAAAGGTGTACTGGGGATCATCGGTGCAGGCAACTTTACCAAAATGACCATGCTGCCGGCCCTGAAAGATAGCGGTGTGCATTTCAAGTATATCGCAAGTCAAGGGGGGCTCTCGGGCACAACGCTGGCTAAGAAGTTCGGTTTCTCTCATTCGACGACTGATTACAAAGAAATTCTTTTGGATAATGAAGTGGATCTGGTGATGATCACCACACGACACGATTTGCATGCTTCTATGGTGGTGGAAACTCTGAATGCGGGAAAGAATGTATTTGTAGAAAAACCGTTGGCTTTGAATGAAGCGGAGCTTTCAGCGATTATTAAAGCTTATGAACGTTCGGGCAAGTTGCTGACGGTCGGTTTCAACCGCCGTTTTTCTCCGCATATTGAAAAGATTAAGTCGCTGGCAGGAAA
>CAZANK010000580.1:0-2562 GCA_964486235.1 uncultured Prolixibacteraceae bacterium
AACGGACAAACGGTCTCCTGCGACATGGGGCCGTACAACATTTCCAGAATGGATATGAAACTGGATTTAGTGGCGACTAACGGGGGTGCATGTTATGTTTCGATCGCGGATATGGCCGTTTACGATGCAGCAGAGGCTGCGGCCAATCCCGGGAAAATTGACTTGGTATACCTGTACCGTTCCGTTCCGGGAATTACCTTTGCCCATGCCCTTGTATCACCGGCTGCCGAATCCCAGTATCTTCCGGAAATCACACTTCCTTCCGGAGTGAATAACAATACGCTGGAACTGAAAACATGGGACCTGCGGGATCACCATCTTTCTCCCGCCTTGAAGTACGGGATTTATATTGATGATGTTGATTTTGAGAAAATTGATATGAAAAATGCCCCAAATTTCGCCATCAATATGAAGGCTGAATCGGGTGTGTGGATTCAAACAAATGACGGGAAGTACCGGGCTTATATCCTGGTGAATAAAGTAGACAATGCCAAGGGGCAAATGACTCTAAGTATGAAAAGACTGCAAATGAAATAGTGACCCGGATTCGTTTTGGATATCCTGTGCCGGATTCGGTGCCGGCACGGGTTTTTTTTGCTTGCCCGGCGTTCGTTCAGAGTCAATATCAGAAAGGGATTTTCAGGATTCCGGAGAGCTCCCGTTTCCTGCATTCCAGTTACCCAATTTTTTACGAATAAATTATGAATTTGAGAAATCTGTTCCTGATTCACATCATGCTTTACGCTGGATTGTCAGGATGTAATACTTTGTCCGAAGACGTACCATGCGAACCAACCGGCTTCATTCCAATTCCTGCAGCACAGTTTGACTGGAAGGGGAAACCGGTATCGTTGCGCGCCTTTGAAATGATGGATCATACGGTGACTAATCTGGAGTACAAAAAGTTTATTGATGCCAGTGGTTACCCTGCACCCCTTCATTGGAAAAACGGCGCTATTCCAAAAGGAAAAGAAGAATACCCGGTTATTTTTGTAAACCGGGACGACGCGGAGGCGTACACGCGGTGGCTAACGAAGACCACCGGGAGAGTTTACCGGTTACCCACCACTTATGAGTTTACCTGGGCAGCGCTTGGAGGAATGGAAGATGCGCGTTACCCCTGGGGAAATGACGAGCAAAGCCTTACTCCAGAGAACGTGAATTACAACGAAGGCGGCTCAAGACGGTTCGACCGGTGGGAGGAATACCTGAAGCCTGCGCGCTGGGGGATCACGAATGGTTCTGGATTATACAATATGGCGGGTAATGTATGGCAACTCATTGAAGAAAATATTGATCCCGCAACGGCCCGGTTCAAATACCGGATGGAAACATTGGTCGCCAATAACCGGATCATTATGGGAGGTAGCTGGTATAGCAGTAAAGAGAATCTTTCCTGCGGAAAGGTGATGGCTCAGTCGCCCGGAATAAGGTATCCTGATCTGGGTATCAGACTTGTTCGCGAACCGGAGGGCACGAAGTGGCAGGTCAGAGCGCGGCAGCTCTGCGCGACTACCAACCAGGACGGAAAACTGGTATTGAGTTGGGCTGCCCTTCACTCCGATTCGAAAAAAGTGTCCTTCAATGTGTACAGAATAGCAGGAGATTATCGGAACCAGTCGGGGATTAAGGTAAATCGTGAACCGATTTGTTATACTTCTTTCCTTGATACTTCTGCTTTAAAAGCAGGAACCCGTTATCAATACCGGGTGATCCCGGTGGACGAATCGGGTAAAGAAAGCCATCCGTCCGAATGGAGTGGCGTAACGGTGTCGGACAAAAGCAATCCTGTTGTCGTCACGTTTAAACCCCTTTTTGAACAGGGAACAATGACCCCGGTCTTCGGAGACCTTGAAGGATGGGGGAAGAAAGGATGCGTGATACGACTTGATAACGGAAACAAGGAAATGTCGCAGGATCCCGGGATTCCCGTCCAATTGGAGGCGTTTTCGTCGACAGGCAGGTCCTTATGGCGAAAGGACATCGCCTCTCATGAGAACATTTTTGGAAGTGCGAATAACGCCCCTTTTAACGTTTGGGATATGGATGGAGACGGAAAGGATGAGGTGATCACGCTGTTACAGATCGGGGATCAGAATTTTGTCGCGATCCTCGACGGGATGTCCGGGCGAATCCGGCATCAGGCTCCCTGGACAAAAATGGCGACAGATCTGTCGCGCTCATCCACGAGAATTCAGTTGAGCACGGCATACCTGAATGGAAAAACCCCGGCAGTCATCACGCAGACAGGTATTTACGAAAATGAAATCATTACGGCTTATGACCATCAACTGAATAAGCTTTGGGATTTTAACAGTTTTAAAGAAACCAGTGGCAGCGGAGGTCATAAAATCGAAGTGGCAGATGTTGACGGAGACGGCAAGCACGAAATTGTTTACGGGACGACATGTCTCAATCCGGACGGCACGGTTCGCTGGTCGATATACCGGCAACATCCGGATATCATCTCGATCCATGATCATATCCCGGACCGTCCCGGGCTTGAAGTGCTTTTTATCGTGGAATCGTCCGTACATGCCGGCGTGTACATGGTTGATGCCA
>CAZANK010000581.1:0-2561 GCA_964486235.1 uncultured Prolixibacteraceae bacterium
GATGCTGCCGCCCGCTTTGGAATTTCATAGCAGCCTTTGAAACCCCGCAGGGTTTAAGTGAATATTACTATAATATTGTAGTAGATATCAATATCATATTGTATCGAGTGTCACAACAACGCGATTGAGAGTGCCGCAATAACGTTATTGCCGATGTCGCAAAGGCATTGTTGCTGCACCACCAGTCCCAAACTCACAGATCCGTGAAACCCGACAATCTATGAGTTAATTAAATCCATCCGGCAGCCAACGTTTTACCGGAAAAGGCAACGGAATGAGTTCCACTGAATTTTGACAAAAAAGTCATACCCTTTAATGGCCCCTTAATAAAACCGAAAATTATTATATTATTCTTCGGTTTTAATCGAGAATCATTATATTTGTATTCTGTTTTAACCGGAGATTATTGTATTTAGATAGATGATTCACAGACACCTGCAAAATATTATTGAAGGATACCTGTTTAAAAAAAAGGCTATCATTATTTACGGAGCCCGTCAAACAGGGAAAACAACTCTGGTGGAGCAATTACTGGAACCTTACCGGAAGGATATCTTATTCCTTAATGGTGACGATGCCGACGTGAGACAAATGTTCTCGGATTTGAATTCGACAAAGCTCATACCTGTTATTGGAAAATCAAAAATTGTCGTGTTGGATGAGGCTCAGCGTATCCCGGAAACCGGACTGGCGCTGAAAATTATTCATGACAATTTTAAAGACGTTCAACTGATTGCTACCGGATCTTCCTCATTTGAACTTGCCGATAAGATTAACGAACCACTGACAGGTCGTAAATATGATTTTATGCTTTATCCTTTTTCTTTTGGTGAAATGGCGGATCACCATGGATTCCTTACCGAAAAAAGATTATTGGAGCACCGGCTGATTTACGGATACTACCCGGATATCGCACTCCATATCGGACAGGAAGTAAAATTACTGAAGTCTCTTGCATCCAGTTATCTGTACAAGGATTTGCTGATGCTGGATACCATTAAAAAACCGGTGCTGCTCGATAAAATACTCTCTGCACTTGCGTTACAGGTGGGAAATGAAGTTTCATACAATGAACTTGCACAACTTTTGAACTCGGACAAAGAGACTATTGAAAAATACATCGATCTGCTGGGAAAAGCCTGTATCATATTCAGACTTGGAGCATTAAGCCGTAACGCCAGGAACGAGATCAAACAAGGTCGTAAAATATATTTTTATGACAATGGTATCCGTAATGCGATCCTGGGTAACTTTTCACCTTTAACCTCCAGATCCGATAAGGGTGCCTTGTGGGAAAATTTTCTTGTAAGCGAACGTTTCAAATTTCTGGGGAATAACGAGCGGGATGTAAGATCTTATTTTTGGAGAACCACCCAGCAGCAGGAAATTGACTATATTGAAGAGCATCCGGACAGATTTTTGGCCTGGGAGTTCAAATGGAATACACAAAGAAACGTACGAATATCCAAAACTTTTACGAACGCTTACCCGAACAATGAATTCAAAGTGATCACCCCCGAAAATATCCAGGATTTCTTGTTGGCTTAACAGAAATCAACAATCATTTTTCACGTTATTACATCCGGTCAAATTTCGCGCGGAGGTCAGCAAGCTGTGAACGGGAAACGGTAAACTTTAACTCCTCGTAAGGCGGGATCAGGATGCAGTCGCGCGTTTTGAATTCGATAGCGGCCACATAGCTCAGATTAACGATCGCTGATTGATTGATCACCACAAAGGTCCCCGGTTCCATGATCCCGCAGATCTCCCTGGCGGTGATCCCGGCGCGAAGCTTAAACTGTCCGAAATCACTCAGAAAGACGTTCCACCCGGGCTTTGTCTTGTCTGCCTCCCTGATACACTGAAAAGCGATGATCGCGTTCTTATCGACAAACCGGATACCTCTTCCCGTGGGCAAGGCAGCCATCTCCGGCGGTACCGGGTAAGGTTGCGAATAAGACAATCGCACGTTGGGCAACTCTTTCCGTTGCTTCTCCTTGTACCGCTCAATTGCCGCTTTCAGTTCGCCGTGCGTGACCGGTTTCTGAATATAGTCCAGCGCCGACTCCTGTAACGCGCGCAAGACGTACTTGTCGTACGCGGTACAAAAGATTACCGTGAAACTTCCACCCTCTTGCCGAACCTCCCGAAGTAACTCAAACCCGCTTTTGTGCGGCATCTCCACATCAAGGAATACCAATTCCGGTCTTTCACGAACCAGAAGCTTTTTCGCTTTCTCGTAGCTGTTGGACTCTCCTATCAGATTGATTTCCGGGAAAAACGACAGAAGCTCCTTTAAAATAAACGTGAAATCCTTGTTGTCATCAACAATAACGGTCCGTATTTTTTCTGTCTGATCCACCATTAAAGATTTAAAGAATAAAATCACCATCGCAGGAGGCCCGACCTCCTCGGTATCCTCAGGGTTAATTCACAAGCGGAGCAGCCATGCCCCTCGGCTCATCGGTGTCCGGTCTCCGGTGTCCGGTCTCCGGTCTCCGTTTTCAAAACACCTGCATTTTGTGCAGTCTAAAATACTGGCCTCGTCGGGCAATGAGCTC
>CAZANK010000582.1:0-2539 GCA_964486235.1 uncultured Prolixibacteraceae bacterium
ATCAAATCAATGACTGGATAAAATTCGGGAATTCCTTAAACATTTATTCCAACAGAAGGGATGGAACGCAGTCGTATGGTGGTCTCGTCCTCGAACCCTATGAAACTGCACTGCAAAAAACCCCGTTGTCCCGGGCATACGAGGACAACGGTGATTACGGACATGTCTTTAACACCACCCTTGAAGATGTGCATAACAATCCAATATGGGAGGCAAAGGAAACTTTAAACCAGACAAAAGGAAAAGGATTGCAAGGTAGTCTCTATCTGACGTTAACACCGTTGCAAGGCCTGGAGATCACTGTACGCGGAAGTGCGGATTACAGCACTTCTTATTTCTCTTATTTTAAACCTGGTGTATCAAGGATCTATGGTTGGGAAGGATCGTCAGTCAATAGTGTTGAAAAATCGTATTCTGAAACGAATCACTGGATTGGCGATTTTCTGGTGAACTACACGAAAAGCATCGGTAAGCATAACCTGAAGTTTCTGCTGGGGTATTCACTTGAAGAAAGTGTTACTGAAACCCTGGCGGGAAGCCGGACCGGCACGCCGAATAACCTGATCCGCTATCTGAGCGCCGGCGACCCGGCAACCCAGACAAACAGCAATGGATATTCCGACTGGTCTTTTGCCTCCGAGTTTGGCCGGTTTAGTTACGATTATAATAAAAAGTACCTGCTTACGGCAACGGTCCGCAGGGATGGCACATCGCGTTTGCAGCAACATACCCGGTACGGGATCTTTCCCTCGGTCTCTGTTGCCTGGCGGGCAAGTGAAGAAGAGTTCGTAAAAGGGATTGATTTTATTGACGACCTGAAACTGCGGGTAAGTTACGGTAGCCTGGGAAATATTTTAAGTGTGGGGACCTATGGCACGGTCGCTTCACTAAGCAGTGGGATTGCCATATTGGACAATGGTCCGGTGCAAGCCTATACGCTTTCTTCGGCAATCAACAGGGACCTTGAATGGGAATCTTCCATAAAAAAGAATATCGGTCTGGATGCGACTGTTTGGAGCAACCGGATATACACCACGTTTGACTATTTTATTGAAGACATTAGCAACCTGCTGTTTGAGAATCAGATCCCACCGTCGACAGGATTGATCGGTCAGCCGCTGATCAATGCCGGGGAGATGAGGAACAAGGGTTACGAATTTGAATTGGGTTATCGCGAAAAAATCTCAGACTGGTACTTTGATGTCGGTTTTAATCTTTCTCATGTTAAAAATGAAGTAATCGATCTTAAAGGGCGTAACCTGAGGACTGAAGGGCTTTTGGAGGGTTATCCGGCCTTTTCGCACTTTGGTTATAAGTCGGATGGCATTATTTACGATGCAAGCCAACTGGATATTTATTCGGCAGGCTCGTTTACAAAGAAACAGGTTGGCGATATTGCCCTGCTTGATATCGATGGTTATGATGCTAATGGGGCACTGACAGGTGTTCCTGACGGGAAAGTTGATCCGGCCGACAGGACGTTTATCGGGAAAAGATATCCAAACCTGATTTACGGGGGACTTGTAACGTGTGGTTACAAAAACTGGAGTTTACAGGTTCAGCTTCAGGGTGTCCAGGGAATCGATAAAGTCATCGTCAACAACTGGCGAGGTGTGTTGAACTTTTTCTCAGGTACTGTGACGAACCAGGATGCGAGAATTTATGACCGGTATGAACCCACCAAAAATCCGAAGGGGACCTGGCCAAGATTATCTTTAGGTGATACAGGCTTAAACGGGCCCGCTACGTTATCTGAATTTTGGTTGGAAAACGCTTCTTACCTGCGCGTTAAAAATGTAAACCTGAATTACAACCTTCCGAAAGAGGCTTGCAGCAAAATCGATATGAAAGCGCTTGGCTTATTTGTAAGTATCCAAAACGCCTGGACGTTTACCAAATACGAAGGGCCAGAGGTCGATACAACATCAGATCCACTGGTGGGCGTCTCCCAGCCACGGATATGGACATTGGGACTAAAAGCAACATTTTAATGAATTGAAAAATAACAAACGATGAAAAGGACTCTGTTTTTACTGATAACAGGCTGTTTTTTACTTCTGAATGCCTGTGAAGAAGAATTTCTGGATCGTAATCCGAAAGCTTTGCCAAACCCTAAAAACTTTTTTACAGATGCCTCGTCCGCACGAATGGCCGTCAATGCATGCCCTCTTCCCTGGACCAGACAAAATTACATGATGAAACGGAATATGGGCGCTGTGCTCGAGGGAATCTCCGATGATGCCTGGTATCGCCAGTCCGGAGCTCCTGAAATTGCCCTTTGTAACTGGGATGTAAATTCTGTCAACCGGAATGTGATAGCTTGGTGGACATACCCTTATCAGTGTATAAACAATGCAAATTTTGCCATTGATAACATCCCGCTATCGTCTGACCCTAATTTTACGCCTGAAGAACAGGCCCCCTTTATTGCCGAAGCAAAGTTTTACAGGGCTTATTCCTATCTTTTCTTAACAACTTTCTTTGGCGACGTTCCTTTGTTTACAAACGCTGCGTCCGGTTTTGACGAGTTCTATAAGCC
>CAZANK010000583.1:0-2531 GCA_964486235.1 uncultured Prolixibacteraceae bacterium
TTTCAGTTATGATGCTGTGGGGCTTGACCGGCTGACCTCGGTTACAGGGCCGTCAGCGATGAGCGTCAGCTATGGCAGCAACGGGAACATTCTTACCAAGAGTGACGCCAGCACCGGCACTTATGCCTATAGCAACACGCCGTATGCGGTAAGCAGTATCACAGGAGCGCAAAATATTTCAACAACGTTGCAGGATATCGACTATTGTTCATTTGAGAAGGTCAAGAAGATCACCGAAGGCACAAAAACGTCCGATTTTGTTTACAATGCCGATCAGCAGCGCGTCCGCATGATCCTGAAAGACAACGGGGAGGCCACCAAAACCCGGTGGTACTTTGGCAGCAGTTGTGAGCGGGAGCAGGCGGGAAGCACCACGACGCAATACATCTGGATTGGTGGCGACGCGTACAGTGCGGTAGCTGCAGCCCGAAAGACAGGCAGCGGCAATTGGGAGGTGTTCAACATTTTCCGGGATCATTCCGGCACCATGACGCACTTGCTTAACAGTACCACCGACTGGCTTGACGAGTACAGCTTTGGTGCCTGGGGCCGCAGAAGGGATAAAGACAACTGGACTTACAACCTGAGTGGTGAACCGGCCTTGTTTGCAGGCAGGGGGTTTACCGCGCACGAGCACCTGGAAGATTTTAAGCTGATCAATATGAACGGAAGGTTGTACGACCCGGTTGTAGGCAGGTTCCTCTCTCCCGACCCGATTGTTCAGTCGCCCGACTTTACACAGGGGTTTAACCGCTACAGCTATGCCCTGAATAACCCCCTGAAGTATACCGACCCGAGCGGATATACCTGGTGGGGCCATTTCTGGAATTGGGTAGGCGAAGGTTTTGATAACCTGGGCGATTGGATGGCTAAAAACAATATCCAGTTCCAGGTCGGGATAAATATGAGTGGCAGCGGCACTGTTCCTTTTGCCAACGTTTCAGGTCCCAACGGTGCCAATATCAGCGCTGGCTACAACATTGAAAACGACATGCTGGGCATCGGAACAAATACAAATGGATTTAACTCCTTTTATTATCCCTCGTATAACTACAACATCGCCGAACAAATCGTTAACCAAAACATTGCAGACGTAAGGCAGGCTTATGGAGAAGCATGGAGAGAGGCTTCTTTTGAAAGTAATGGCTATTTTTTTACAAGCGACTATCAATATAGTCAATTTTGGTTTGAGTTTGGTATGGGGATGGGAGACTTCTATCGAAATTATATGGACATGAGAGAGGCAAATTGGAGAAATTCTGATAAGTATTTTCATGCCAAAGCAAACTTTCAAGCCTCACATCGTGGTCCCGGAGGTAAATTTTTCGCTGAACATTTCAGTAATCTAAGAGAAATCTGGGATCAAAGAATAAAAGGTTATTCTCGATCTGACTCACAATTAGATCAGAAAGCTAACCGATATGGAAGAGAACAGGCTAAGTATTTCCTAACCAATGATTTTAGACAAGCATTAAGACTTTATAGACCCGCAAATTTACCTGAAACATACTGAGCCATGAGTATATCAAAAAACAATTCTTTACTCGTCTCACTGTTATTCATTTTATCTTGCAGTGATAATGTTTTACTAAAAGAAAATGATCTTGAAAAATATCCTTGGTTGTCACCTTTCATGAAGGAAATTAATTACACTAATTTTCAAGGTAGTCATAATATAGATCTAGGCATCTTGGATTTTTCTTGTAGTATTTCAAGTAAAAGAACGAATAATACTCTTCTGTTACACTTGGATAGTATTGCAAACACTAATCGATGGGACACATTGCTAAAAAAAGATTGCGAAAGAACTTATTCAAAGTTTATCTCCAAGAAAGATTATGTTGTTATGCAAATCAAGCTTGACACCAAACGTGATAGGCTCATTTTTAATATAAGATAAATGGATCACAAAAAATGAAATATCTTCTATTTCTTTTTTGATTTTAACTTAAAGTAATAATGTCGATTACTTTATTCCATTTAGTAGGGGAGATATGTACTCATTAAATAAAGCCCGGAACTTCTCCGGGCTTTTAAAAATTGTATGAAATGTCCAAATAAGAGAAAGTTTTTACATATGACATAGATTTTATTTCAAAGTAAATGTATACGTTTTTGCATATAGATGTTATTTTGTCCAAGTAATACTATGTTTCTGCGATTCAATGTTAACACTGGTAATCTGAACTCCCGGGGTAATCCCCTTAAAAGTCAAACCGGGAGTTTCAGTTATGATGCTGTGGGGCTTGACCGGCTGACCTCGGTTACAGGGCCGTCAGCGATGAGCGTCAGCTATGGCAGCAACGGGAACATTCTTACCAAGAGTGACGCCAGCACCGGCACTTATGCCTATAGCAACACGCCGTATGCGGTAAGCAGTATCACAGGAGCGCAAAATATTTCAACAACGTTGCAGGATATCGACTATTGTTCATTTGAGAAGGTCAAGAAGATCACCGAAGGCACAAAAACGTCCGATTTTGTTTACAATGCCGATCAGCAGCGCGTCCGCATGATCCTGAAAGACAACG
>CAZANK010000584.1:0-2530 GCA_964486235.1 uncultured Prolixibacteraceae bacterium
ATACCTGAACCATGCTTCAAATAAATATTTACCCTTAAAATCATCATTCACCCGTCCAAACAGCGACTGAAGCGCCCAGTCGGTAATTGAACCGCTGTTTGTCAACCCGGTGGTGCTGCCTGCGGACAATGCATCCAGCAAATTGGATGAGAACCCCGACCTGTAACCGGAAAGACTTTCATATTTATAACTTTCCTGATTATAACCAAGAAGCAGGCTCACCGTATGGGCGTCGTTGATAATCTTGTTATACCGCAGCGTTGAATAAAGGGTATTTAACATGGATTTATCCCAGGAATCTGTAATTGAATTGACGATCCTGTTCCCCCAATACCTTGAATAAGCTCCTGTATGATACATATAGACCGGCGCCAGCATTTCATGAGTTTTACTGTCTTCCCTGGTATATTTTGTTGAACCTGTTATGTCCCACGAAAAATCTTTCAGAAAGTTGATACGCAAATAAGCATTGGCAAGAACATTAGCCATATTGGATTTCGTGGAACCTGTCAGGTCTGATTCAATTGTCAGCGCAGGATTTTTATTCGTGTATTGGGCAGCATAGTCTTTATCCGTCCACCTTCCGCTGCCGTCGGGTAATTGCGGCGCATAAGTCGGCCTTGCAATTAATACATTCCACCATAAATCAGTAGAAGTTGTATAAGGTCCTTTCCTGATCGCGTGTTCAAGTAAAACATTTGTTCCGAATTCAATATGTTCATTAATCTTAAAATCAAACCGCATTTTCCCGGTATATTTTTTATAATTAAGCGCTTTTTTAACGATGCCATCCTGATCAAAATATCCCAAAGACACATCATACCTCGCCTTCTCATTACCTCCCGTTGCCCGGATATGATGATCCATCACCAGGGGCGACTGGATCATGTAGTCCAGCCAGTCGAACGACTGATAACCGGGTTCTGTTCCCAACCTGTATTTCTCAATCTCCGATTCAGCGTATTTGACACTCTTTGCCGCGTAGCCTATACTTTCCGTATTATCGCAAGCCTTATTAAAAAGCTCCATATACTCCGGGGCTTTCAAATCCATGAATTTGAAGGGCATAATCACATCATGCACGGAAAAATTGCTGCTGTATTGCAGACTCATTGGCTCAGGCTTTCCGGATCTGGTGGTCACCAGGATTACACCGTTAGCCGCCCTGGCGCCGTAGATGGCTGACGAAGATGCATCCTTTAACACAGATACTGATTCGATGTCCCTGGGATTCAGCATACCCAACGATCCCACCACTCCGTCAACGATAACCAGAGGATCATTTGAACTCCCATATGAATTAACACCCCTGATACGGATTTGATAACCTTCATTACCAGGTTCAGCCGAGTTTTGCACAATATTTAATCCGGGCGTCTTCCCCTGCAACGACTGCAGGGGATTCTGAACCGGGCTCTTTATGATATCTTCGGAGGTGACCGAAGAAATTGAACCTGTCAGATTTACCTTTTTCTGTGTTCCATATCCAACGGCAATCACCTCTTCCAAACCGATACTTTCTTCCTCCAGTTTTACATTGATCGTTACTCTCCCTTCTACTTTAATTTCCTGGCTTTTCATTCCCACAAACGAAAATGCCAGTGTACCATCCGGAGGAATATTGTTTAGAGAATAACTTCCATCATCTCCGGTGATCGTACCGCTGATAGTTCCTTTTATAGCTACCGAGACTCCCGGAAGCGGAATACCGGATGAATCGATCACCTTCCCTTTTACGGTGAGTTTCTGATCCTGACGGGTCAGTACCGGCGCTTCCGAGGTTTTGCGGATTACAACGATCCTGTCGTCGATCTCATAGCCAAAACCGTAGGGCACCACGATCTGATTCAAAATTTCTTCAACCCCGGCTTTGGTGACATTGATCGATACTTTTGGCAGATCTTTCAAAAAATCAGACCGGTAGAGGAAATAGAAATTGCTCTGTTCTTCAATTTTACGTAAAACTTCTTCAACAGAAACATCCTTTAGTCTTAACTCCAGATTTGTTTTCTGGGAGTATACACTCGCCGACACGTGGATCAGGCCGGCCAGCATGAACATCGCAGTTATCCTCATCATAAGGAACAGTTTTTTCCACCTGCATAAACAGGCGGGGTTACATTGCTTTTTTTTCATACATTTGTACTGTTTATAAAACCATTTAGTGATTACTAAGTGTCCTGCGGAAGATGTTCGTACCATCCTCCGCAGTTTTTATTATTGAACGGTTATCGTTTTATCATCGATCCTGAATTTCACTTCCCCGGTTTTTTCGATCTTCTCCAGGATTTCCTGAATATGGGCCGAACGTTGCAGGTTTCCGGTGAAACGAACGCTTTTTCTGCCGGTATTGGCAAAAATGACCTTAATATCGTACCACCTCGACAACGTTTGCATAATACTGCCCAGGTTCTCATCGTCAAACACAAAACGCCCTTCCTTCCAGGCAATAAAAGCCGACGGATCAACGTTGCGGGCTGAAACCAGCAGGTCTTTTTTAGAAAAAATACTTTGCTGATTCGGGGCCAGG
>CAZANK010000585.1:0-2527 GCA_964486235.1 uncultured Prolixibacteraceae bacterium
AGCCCGGATAATAACAATGCAAACTGGGACAAAGATGCTGATGCGTTAATTTGGCTTTATACAGCTTATGGCATCCGTACATTCAAGATTGATGGGGTTAAAATGCCCAATAAGGAATCGGAAACCAACTTCCGGAAGATGTTGGATAAAGTAGTAAAGGCTACAAATAGCGAGGTCGTTTTTAATCTGGATGTAACAGCCGGGAAGCGGGGCGGCTATTTTTATTTCAATGAATACGGAAATATATTCCTGGAAAACCGTTATACCGACTGGCAAAATTATTACCCGTGGTGGACCCTGCGTAATTTATGGATGTTATCAAAATATGTTCCACCGCAAAACCTGCAAATTGAGTTCCTGAACAAATGGAGGAACAGTGGAAAATATGGTAACGATCCGTTTGCCCCGCAAAACTACAGTTTTGATTACCTGTTTGCCATTACCATGCCTGCACAGCCGTTGGCGTGGTTCGAAGGCACAGGATTGCCAGAGGAGGCTTTTTTGTCTGCTCCGGTAATAAAGAAATATCATGAATTGCAGTCCGATTTTCACAATGGAAATATTTTCCCGATTGGGGATGAACCCTCCGGGTCAAGCTGGACCGGGTTTCAATCTCAAAAAGAAGGCAGTGATAGTGGATATGTCCTTATTTTCAGGGAACAAAACAGTGTCCCGGTTAAAGAAATCAAACTACCTGTTTTATTGGCCGGAAAATACAAGTTCGAAAAAATTCTGGGGAAAGGCCAGTCTTTTTCAATTGATGTAACCGGAGGAATTGTAAGGTTCAACCTGCCAAAAGTCAATACTTACAGCTTATACAAATATTCTTTACATAGAAGCAATTAGAATGAAACATTTATATCTCATTGTCCTGGCATCAATATTTTGGAACTGTCAGTTTCAGGAAAGTGAGTCACCGTATGACAGCCGGAAACGTATTGCTTTTTTCGGTTCGTCGGTGTGCAAAAACGTCGGAGATGAAGAAGGTTTGGGGTATGCAGGACGGTTTGCCCGGCGTTTGGATACGTTGAAATGGCAATATGCCAATGTTTCGAAAGGCGGCGACAATACCATCAAAATCACAAGGCGGCTCGATTCCCTGTATTTACAATATCCGGCGTATGTTGTTGTCGGGTTATCCCTCAGTAACGAAGGATTTACCAAACCATTGACCGAGGAAGGCCGCTACCGTATTTTTGAACGTTTCCGTACCGGGCTTCTCCGTATTTCCGATAGTATCCGTGCTCATGGCGCTGTCCCCATAATCGCCAATTGTTATGCGCGAAATTCGTTTAACGAAAGCGACTATCTGATGACCCGACAAATGAATGCCATCATCAACGAATGGCCGGTTCCAAGCATCAATTTGCTGGGGGCCATTAACGATGGTCACGGACGATGGGCTAAAGGGTATGAAGCCAACGACGGTCATCCCAATAAATTTGGCCATGACGAAATGAGCCGTACAATAGTACCCACGCTTTTCGATGCCCTGGAGGCTGGCAAACCGGTTCCGTATAGAAACTGGACAAGTGATCACATGGAGTTTACAGACCTGCAACGTGATAAACCGGTTTTGTCTGCGATAGTTGATTCTACTGTTCATTCATTTGCTGAAAGTATTATGTTCCGGATTGCCGGTGAGGGGGTAATCAGTTCAGTAGAACTAAAGAAAGGGAGATGCACGATTAAGCTTGAAAAGGGGAAAATCATCTATCAAAGTGAAGCCGGATCAACATCAGTTCCCTTACCTGACAAAGGCTTGGAAAGCTGGGGCTATCTCACATTATCGCATAATTATGCTTTAGGTGAGACATATCTGTTTGTTAATGGAGTTGAAGCGGGGCCGGTAAAAGAAAAATTGGAACCCCGGATTTTCCTTCTGGGCGGTTTTCCCCAGAATACGGGCAATGTCCCTGATACATTGTCGTTACGGGATTGGATGATCCATCGTTCATCGCTGACTTCAGACGAAGCAAAAGATTACATAAAATGGAAAATACTCCGGTCGAGCCTTGAAGTATATGCCCCATTGGTTGATGATTCGGTGGGGGCAAATTTTGAATTGGGAAACAGGGCTCAAAGCTTGACAAAAGTAGAAATGAAGGTCAATACAAAATTTCGAATTATAAAAAAGGGAATGAAGAAAGATTTGTAATAAAAAACCAATAAACTACCAAAATATGACAAACACAAGAAGAGATTTTATCAGAAAATCAGCAATGGGTGTAACTGCTGTTTATGCAGGGGGAGTCCTGTCAGGATTCAGCGCCCAAAGTTATAATCGTATTGTTGGGGCCAACGAGATGCTTGCCACGGTGATTATTAAAAACTTGTCGTATGGATGGCGGACTTTTGCAGAAACAAAAGATGGGACGATTGAATTAAAATCACGAGTGAAAGATAGTGATCCGGATCTCAATTATACGGATATGGTTGAAATGTTCCGTACTGGCAAAGAACCCCGGAGCCATGACAGCATTCTGAAATGTATTGCTGTTTTGGAAGCATTGGAGCAATTAGCCAT
>CAZANK010000586.1:0-2524 GCA_964486235.1 uncultured Prolixibacteraceae bacterium
ATGGAAAATTGTAATTGCCACCATGACACCCGGACAGGCAGGTTCTGCTGAATTAGGCCCTGAAGAAATCAGCGCTGTACGTCGTATTGAGGCTGCTAATTCAGTAGCCTTGTTAAATGGCAGTTATTATTGTTTGGAAAGTGAGGATGTTTTTGTTACCTATGACAAACCAACCTTGTTGAAGGCTGTTGAACTTATCCGTAAGGTCAGGCCGACGATTGTTTTTACCGCCAGTCCTTCGGATTATATGGTTGACCATGAGGTAGCCAGTAAAATCGCAATGACAGCCTGCCTGGCAGCCGGAATTCCAAATATCAAAATCGACGGGACCAGCCCGTATCCATTTGTACCTTATCTGTACTACTGCGAGCCAGCCTTTGGCTTAGATATTTACGGGAATGAAATCAAATCAAGAATCCATGTTGACATCAGCTCAAAAATCGAAACAAAAGAAAGAATGTTAGTGTGTCACAAAAGCCAGCGCGACTGGTTATTAAAAATTTCAGGTGTTGATGATTACCTGATATCCATGCTGGAATTTTCAAAGAAAGAAGGCAAGGAGATTAAACGTGATTATGCCGAGGGATTTCGCCAGCACCTTGGTTTTAGTTATCCCACAAATAATATACTTAAATCAGAATTGGGGAAATTGGTATTTGAACATTAACTTAATCTGGGGAAAGGGTATCGACAACGAAGGTACCCATGTAAGAATAAGCAACAATTTTTTTTAACAGAAGTAGTTTTTAGGATCGAATGAATTCAGTTTTATGAAAACAAAAATAATTTTTCTTTTATTTCCGGCAGTATTGGTTGCGCTTAACGCCTATCCGCAAAATGCCGGCAAGACCTCAATCAGGCTTACCGATCGGATGACGATTGACGTTGCCGCAAACGACCTGGAAGGGACCACCCTGACAAAACTGGAATCGAAAAAGATCAATGATTCAGGGATTTTTGTTGTCGGTTACCGTGTCGATCCTGGTAAAAATACAACGGTTACGCTTCCCGAAGTTGAAATAAAAATCGAATTTCCACTCTTCGATGTGGTCCGGCTGATGATGCCCTACGATTTTGGAGCCTGCTCCCGCATCGGGATGCATTATTCCAGTGAGTTGAACACTCATGCATCAGGATATGAGCCGTTTACTTTATTTATTGGAGCTGACGGTCAGTGCAAATACCTGGTTGGGCTGGCGAATCTTGAACATTCCAGTTGGATGCGGTCCCATGTTTATGGCGGGCCGGCAGAGGAGATCATCAGCGGGGTAAAAGGGATAGGCGCGGTTGAGATAAAAAGGAACAGTGCAAAATTGAACCATTTTAAAGGTTTAGCCCCACGCGCATTTGAAGATGCAATTTATATCGACAGTTCAGGAGGTGATCCGTACCATGCGGTCAAAAGGTATTTAACCTGGCTGAGGGAGAATTACTATCCCGGGTCACCAAATATTCCGGATGGGCAAGACGAGGTATTGTGGCACTCGTGGTATGCCCATCAGTGTGTGATTAATCAGGACATCATAAGCACCCAGGCAAAAATTGCGGGGGAGCTTGGTATCCGCCGGATCCAGATCGATGCTTATTGGGATGTCCCGCCGAAATGCGGCGTCCTGTGGGGAAGTAACATCCCGGATACGGAACGTTTTCCCGATTTTCCCGCGCTGGTGGGACAATTGCATGAAAGCGGCCAACGCCTGGCAGTGCATGTGAATCCTTTCCTGGTAAACCCGGATGTGTTCAAGGGACAAAAGCCGTTGATGCCGGCTTTAATCACGCAACATGCAGCGCCTTTAGCGCTGAATGAACAGCAATATATCTTGTGTCCGCGATCTCCTCAAACCAGGGATTATGTGATGTCATGGATAAAACGAATGGTTGGGGAATACGGAGTCGATGAGGTCTGGTATGACTTTGTTGATGACTATTCGCAGTTATTTGGAAACTGCGACAGTCCATTACACAACCATGTTGAAGGAACGCCGGGTGAGAATGTGATTTCCATCCTTAGAGATGCAGATGCGGAAATACGGCGAATCAATCCAAACGCATGTCTGTGGGGACGGAGGCAGGAAACCAATGCAATCACCCGCCAGTGGGAACCCACCCTAACCCCTCATGACCGCTATTTGGACTATTTGGGAAATCTGCGCGAGTGTATCTTCCTGCACCAGCTCTCCCATCAGCAACTAGTGGAATTCATGTGCACGAACTGGCCTGAAGGAGAAGATCCCGCCGTGGTGGCCCGCCATATACTTTGCGGGATCTTTGCAGGTGTGCCTGCAATTTCCGTGGATCTGACGAAACAATCGCAGGAAGTTTTGGACGTGATTAAAACGTATGTGACGTTATACCGGCAGAATAAGCACTGGTCAAATCAGGTAACCCGTCGCCTGCTCTGCCCGGTCGATCCCATCCGGGCAATCGCGCTGGATGGGCCCGGTTGCAGTTGGATCCTTTTAACTGCCCCTGCACCCGGGCTGATCGACATCCCGAAAGAGACCAGGGAAATCAGGATCTTTTC
>CAZANK010000587.1:0-2524 GCA_964486235.1 uncultured Prolixibacteraceae bacterium
CTGATATTGATGCGTTAAAAAAAGCTTACCTCGAACAAATCGTGCTGAAAAAGAAACAATCATAAGCTAAATCAAAGAGATGCAATTAAGTACGGACGTTTCGATTAAGCGAAGACAAAGGCCAAACAGAGTTTGAGGCTTTGCTGAACAGAAGAAACGGCCATTGTAAATGAAAATCACAAGAAACTAAATTGAAAAAATAACCATATGAGAAAGACCTTGATCCTCCTTGCCGCCTGTTTAATGCTTCCCGTTTATTTGTTTGCTGAGGACTACAAAGACATGGCCGGCAGGATCAGACAGGAGGTATGGGCATGGGATAAACCCGAATTTTCCGTTTATACTGTTCCGGAAGAATTCAATCATGAATCGGTCGTCGTGATTGCGCATCACGAACAGATCGAAGCGCTGGTCAAAAATGCATTATGGTCGAAATCATTGTCGCCCATCCTTCATTATACGCACATTGACCGGATGACGGTCAAGATCAATGATCAGGCTGCCCTTGACGAATATTCGACCTTATTCTATGAAGAGGAGAAGAATGTGATGTTCTACAATGTTGTGCAGACCATCATTGGCGCTCGTGTCGTAAAACCGGACGGTACGATAAAAGAAGTTGACATAGAACGAAATGCCGTCGATATCACCGAAGGGAAAAATGACAAAAAGAAATCAAAAAAGCTCGCCATCCCGGATCTTCAGGCAGGGGATGTGCTTGACTATTTTAACTGTAAAGTCATGCAGGTGGAAACAGTTAGTATACCGACACTCCTTTTCCCGTTCTATTCAAAACATCCGGTATTGTTCTACTCCGTTCATGGCGAATTTGAAAGCAAATTGACCCTTGAATACAGGTCTGTTAACGGTGCTCCGGACTTAAAGGTATCGCGCGATGCGTCGGGCAAAATGATCCTGGATGTTCAAAAGGAAAATTTACAGCAGGTCGACGACTTAAAAACGACGCGCTGGGTATCCGCTTTTCGCGATTTTCCCATGATCAGGTTGTCGGTTTTGAACAATACTTCGAAAATGCTCCAAACGGCGAACGCCAGAAAAAGCGGGATTTATAAAGATGTGCCTTACGAGGATATCCTGAAAGATGCGAAAGGGCTTTTGGCCGGTCAGGACATGCTTTGGATGAAAGATATTGATAAAAAAGTAGATGCAGCACTTGCCAATTATAAACAAAAGAACCCTGACGTCAATAAAGAGGATCTGGCCTTCTATATCTATCATGCACTGTGTTTTTATTGGCCTGATACCTATCCCCCGGCGAAATTTTTTATCCGGCTTCACCAAATCCTGGACGAAAATGATATTGACAATAAATTCGTATTTACCACAAGCCGGTACGGCGTAAGAAGGGACGGTGTTGTGAGCCTGGATGATCTCAGTTTTGCGTTGACCGCAAATCAGGACAAACAATTCTTTCCGTTTGTCAGCGAGAATATTCTGGCAGGGGAAATTCCGGGAAAGTATCAGGGGGAGGTGGCCTCTGCACTTGTGGTGGATAGAAGCGGGAAAAAGATTAAAGATCAGATCGGGAAAGGGACTGTCGAAGACTTCAGTATCCCGGAAACGACTTATCAGGAGAATAAAAATGTGTCGAAAATGAAAGTTGAATTTTCAGACAGCGACCCGCTGCAGTTAAATATCGACCGGAACACCATTTATACGGGAAACCTGAAAGAAGATCTGTTCCCTTTACTGGTGCTTTATGAAGACTGGGATAAAACGATGCGGAAAAGCCTGGACATTGATAAAACACTGATGGAAGAACTGCAGGAGGATAAAAGGGAACAAAAGCGTATTGAAGCCTATACCTCTCATTTTGAAGCAAAACGAAAAGAACAGAAAGAGGCCATAAAAGTGGAGATTATGACTTACCATGGGACAGAACCCAAAGAAATAGTTGATTATTCCGTGAATACTTTGGGTATTGCCGCTTCAGATCCGGATCTTGATTATGATGTGAAGTATCAGATTGATGGTCTCGTCACCAAAGCCGGGGAAAATCTTGTTCTCGATGCGGGGAAATTAATCGGCATCCAGTGGGTGCCGGCGCCGGGAGAAAGAAAACGGACGGCAGACACGTATCTTCCGACTGCACGGCTGTTTGAAAACGAAATTGACGTGTTGATCCCTCAGGGATATGACCTTCAGGGTTTTGAAGCTTTAAATTGCAGGATGGAAAATGATTACGGAGCTTTTGGTGCTGAAGTTTCCTATGCCGGCCAGGTTTTGAAAATAAAAACAAGGAAAATATACAAACGGCCGTTTGTGCCAAAGGAAAACTGGCCCATGCTCCTGGAAATGATCGACAAAACCAATGATTTTTATATCCGGTCGGTCGTGCTGAAAAAGAAGGTGTAATTCCGGGATGGGAGGAGACTGTCCTCCCATCCCGATTTTTCATTCAAGTCAAAGTCCTTCCAACTGTTCAAGATAGGCGTCGTAATAGGATTTTATCTTTGCTTGTTTTTCGCCCTGCTCTTGTTCAAAATAGGTTCCTCCCATGTAA
>CAZANK010000588.1:0-2520 GCA_964486235.1 uncultured Prolixibacteraceae bacterium
AAACGGACGAAGCTTTTGGCAAACATTCCAGCCTAAATCATTAAATTTTAAAATGAGTTGGACTGCTTCCAAAATTGCCTTGGTAGAGTTGATTTATGCCTTACATTGTTGTAGTTGCATTAACAACGGAAGGATTCAGATAAATGAACTCATTGGATTTTTTGAAACTATATTTGATGTTAAGTTGTACAAGGCATATCGAACTTTTATCGATATAAAAGACAGAAAAAGAGAAAAAACAAAATTTTTAACTGAGTTGAAAAAGGGTTTGACAAATATGCTGGATGACTTAGATGCGTTAACCTCTAAAAACTAAAATCTCATTTACTAGAATAGAAACTGACATTTGCTTTTCCTGCTATAATTTGAGTTTTTTATTTTGTGTCTCGGCATTCATAAAATTCAAAACAGCATTGTAATCCTCTAATAAATGGTTCGATACTTGTCCCGTTGGGCCCACCCAAGTGGGGATTTTATACTTCATTCAATCACCTTTTCATCGTGACTGTTTACAAAGAGCATGCTGTCAATCTCGAAGCCTTCGAAAACTTCCCGTCCGGCATGTTTCAGGTGGTCTCCGCGGAAACCCGTCAAGACCATCCCGGCATCTGCAGAATACCTGTTGACCAGTTCACGAACACTTGTGCCGGGCTGTTCTTCCAGAATCTGAATATTTTTTGCCGTAATCGCCAGTCGGCCGCGAACAATCAGGTCCTGAAGTTCTTTCTCATTTTTCTGCACCTCCCCCTTTTTGGAAACCACAAATATCCTGAATTTGGTTTTCCTCCAGTCAGGATGTTCCGCGATAATGAAGCCGAGCAGGATCATCAGATTGGCATTGGATTCGTCGGACGGTCTGATCCACACGTGAATTTCCCGTTGCGTGTCGATCTTCTTCCTGCCCGTGCGCAGGATCAGCACGTCAAAATTCCCGGCGTTCACGAGCGCGTAATTCTCAATAATCTGACCGAGACTGCGATCGTCATGGATATCACTGTCAAAGATGATCATGTTGTTTTCCATTCCCGCGATCCCCGGCAACTGAATTGCCTGTGCAATGGCCGATGTATAGGACGGCGAGATGATCGTGTCGACATAAACATGGTTCTCGATCCGTCCGAACTGGGCGATCAGTTCAGACAGGCATCTTTTTGCCTCTGCATTGGAGGCCTTTGAAAAATAGCCGCGGATCAGGTGGATGAACGTTCCAAATCCATACTTAAACGACAGCCAGTTCAGCAACCGGAAAACCTCCTTGCGGTCGAAACTGCGGTCTGAAATACAAATGGTGCTGGGACGCCATTCCTTATACGTTTTTCTTTTCCTTACCTTCTGAATATAGACCTGCAGGTTCCTGTTCAACTGAAACAGGGCATTGGTAAAGATGATTTCCAGTCCCTTCCTGTCAGAATGTAAGTAATCAATCGCCAAATAAATACCGGTCATCACCAGGATAGAGAAAATGGCATAAACGGTGTCTATTTTGAACATGACAAAAACGGCCGTCAGAAACCCGGTCAGCGAGACGTACCATTTTGAATGGAATGACGGCCGGTAGGACGGGGATGAACCAAAATGATTTAAAAAAGAAATGAGGCACAACGATCCGTAGGTGACCATGAAAAACATGGAGATCACCCGGGCAACCGCGTTGACATCGCCGATTGAGACAAAAACGAACGCGATGATGAAGGTGATCAGCGTGGCATGCTCCGGTTCGCCCTTCACCGGGTCATTGGTCTTCAGCCAGGCGTTGATCCGCCTCCCGGGGAATGATTCATCGGCCGCTAACGCCTGCAAGGTCCGCGGCGCCACCAGCGCGGAACCGATCGCCGACGAAAGCGTGGAAGCCGCCAGTCCCAGCGGGATGATCAGGCTCCCGCCGACCGCGATTTGGGCCATGATCATCTGATCATGAAGCAGCTCGTTCCCGCCGGCAGATGAGGCCAGCTTCCAGCTTGCAAAGAGGTATACGACCATCCCGGTCACCGTCGCGGCGATGGTTCCGGCGGGAATGGAACGGGAAGGGTTTTTCAGGTCGCCCGACAAGCCGACGCCTGCTGTCATGCCCGTAAAAGCGGGGAAGATCACCGCGAAGACCATAAAAAACTGATTCATGTTCCGGATATCGGCAGAGAAGATGCTGAACGTCGTTTGATCCGCGTACGCAGTCTTACCGGCAAAAAACATGACCAACGACAGGCACAGGATTGCGACAACGACATACAGCGTTTTGACCCCCATCCCCGCCCCTTTTTTAAGGATCAGGAAGGCCAGCGAAAGAAGGGCAGGGATCCCGACGACCTGCCGGGGTAATGTAAAACCGTACCCGGAAGCCAGGTAGTCAAACAACCATTCGAACGACTCCACAAACGCGATGATATAAAACGCGACACTGATGGCCTGCGACAGAAACAGGGCAATGCCGATTGTCGCCCCGATATTCAACCCAAATGAGCGCGAAATAATAAAATACTCGCCTCCTCCTTCCACCCGCTTGTTGGTGGCAAGCTCCGAAAT
>CAZANK010000589.1:0-2520 GCA_964486235.1 uncultured Prolixibacteraceae bacterium
GGCAGTTTTCAGCCTCAGGTAGGATCCGTCAAATAAAAAGAACGTGCCATTATAACTTTGGCCGCGTGATTCAAACCTGCCGCCCCGAAAAGCCGCATCGGTATTTTCAGCGGTGTAGTAATCTGAAACCATGTCATACGCCAGCGAATAGGTACCTTCGTCAGACCACGGGGTCAGATAAACATTTCTCGTGACGTTATACACGCCATAGAACTGGACATACGCGCTGAATCCTTTGTAGTTAAATCCTAATTCAACATTATACGTGTTTTGCGGACGCAACGGGTATCCGTACGGCGCCGAATCGTACGAGTCGATTTGTCCGTCGCCATTGAAATCCAGGATCCGGTAATCGCCTGGCAATTTGTAGCTGTTGCTCAGTGACGCGTAGGTAGTTGACGAATACACATCATCCCAATTGGTGATGAACCCGTCATGCAGGATCCCGGTGGTCTGATCGATCTGGAACCCGGCATTTTTCTGGTAATCAGGCAATAATTCCGGGTCTTCCATGTAAATCACTTCATCGATGGCACGTGTATAGGCCCATTCCGCCCAGTAATTCAGACCCCGCTTTGTGGTCTTTTGAAATTTAACTTCCAGCTCAAATCCTTTGGTCTTGGTCTCGCCCAGATTCGCCGCCACAGGAAGCGCCCCGAAATAAGCGACAATATTTCTTTGACTGGCACTCATGAAAACATCTTCGCGATGGTCGTGAAAAAAATCGGCATTGACGGTGAACATGTTCAGCAACCCCAGTTCGATCCCCAGGTTGTGCTTCGTTGATTTTTCCCAGTGAAGGTCAGGGTTGCCAATCACTGATTCGATTGTCTGCGTATAAGGGCTCAGTCCGTAAGCCGGGTAGCCAAAAGGCGTATTGGGGCTGTCGATCTTCCAGGTCGTTTCGTAAGCCCATCGTGCAGAAGTGAAATTATCATTCCCCACTTTTCCCACCGAATACCGGAACTTCAGCAAATCGAGCCAGTCCTGTTTTTTCAGGAAATTTTCACCGGACGCCACCCAGCCGACCGCCAGCGACGGGAAAAACCCGAACCGGTATTTGTCGGCAAACTTTTCCGACCCGTTGTAAGCGCCGTTCGTTTCAAAAAGATACTTCCCGTCATAATTATAGGTCACACGGCCTACCCAGTCTTCGCGGTACCGGGGGAACATGCTCCCCTTGGCATATTCTTCACGGTTCATCAGCGCCAGCAGACTCATATCATGCTTACCGAACTGTTTAGCATAGCTGATCTGGAACTGATAAAATAACCGGCGTTCAATCTGGTTCAGGTAATTGTTGGCGCCCCAGTAATCGGCAGCGCGCACACCCTCGGCGTAATAGCTGACCGGTTGCTGATAATAATCAAAATAGTTCGTTCCCTGACTGGGATCATAAATCACGTATTGATCCCTGATTTCAGCGGGCAGGGCGGCAACAGCCTCATCGCTGTACACGCCGCCTGGCAATACTTCGATGATATCCGGATCGACATACTTCCGGACTGTGTTGCTGACCTCAAAGACTCCGCCGCTGGTATAGAACAGGTTATCGTACGACAAGGAAGCCCCCACTTCCAGCCCTTTGGTAATAAAATCGAGTTTTTGGGTCAATTTGAAGTCGGTATTGACCTGTGAACGGATCACTTTTTCAAGGCCGCCATTATTCAGGGTGCCAACCGGGTTAGCGATATTGGAGAAATTAATATTATACCCCCAGGTACCATCGGCGTACCGGACCGGGAATGCGCTTGGCGAAATTGCATAAAAAGCCCGAAACAACGTCCCGGTGCCGTCTTCCGTGGAATAGCCCTCGAATTTGGTACCCACGTAACCCGAAAGGTTCGCCGAAAGCACCGTCGACGGCGTCAGGTTGAAGTCAATGTTGGTCCGGAAGTTAAACCGGTTGTACGCCCATTTGGTCTCATACCCTTTCCCGTTATCGATCCCTGAATTCATTAAGTCCCCTTCGCTAAGGTAACTTAACGAGCCAAAGTATTTCGCAAATTTGGTCCCCCCGGATACATTGATGTTGACCCGCTTGCTCGTGGCAAAGTCTTTCAGCATTTCCTTAGGCCAGTCCACGTTGGGAAAAAGATATTCATCTCCAGGGGCCTGCGGTTTTTTGTACCGGTTCAGTTGTTCCAACGGGATATACTTACCCCACCCGGCTTCCTTTACCGCCAATTCATTTTCTATACTGTAATTCCGGTATTTTAAACTTTCGTAGGCATCCAGTTTATCCGGCGTGCGCGATAGAAATTTCACGCCAAAGTCGCCGTCGACCGACAACTGGGGCTTGCCCATCTTGCCGCGTTTGGTGGTCACCAGGATCACCCCTTCTGCGCCTTTCACCCCATACACTGCGGTCGCCGAAGCATCTTTCAAAATGGAAACACTTTCCACCTCACGCACATCGATGTCGTTCATCCGGCGTTCGATGCCGTCGACCAGGATCAGCGGCTGGGCCTCGTTCCAGGTCGATTTACCACGGATCAGGATGACCGGGTCGTCATTTCC
>CAZANK010000590.1:0-2518 GCA_964486235.1 uncultured Prolixibacteraceae bacterium
CGTTTTCATTCCCTATTTCAATGTATTGAAGGTTATATGGTTCAGGATGGCCGTTTGCCGCACGTCTGGCCCCCCAGGTGGTTGAAACGGCACCATTGCAGTATTCCAGTAAATCGAGGATATTGTCTATTATTGGTTGCATTTTATCTATCGGACAAATGCCGAATGGTCCCCAGTAAGGAGTCTCGCTAATTCCTGATGAAACAGTATAAACCGGTTCAGCCTCCAGATCCTCACACAATTGAAAAAACTCATCCAAACCAAAATAGAGGTCATTTTTATACCCCCAGCGGTGCCTGTTGGAACCCCGCCTTTCCTCAAGCGGGCCAATCGAGTTTTTCCAATCCCGGCAGGTATCCATTCCGGCTGATTCCGAATCGCAGCCTCCCGGGTATTGAAGGTACTTCAAGCTCAAACCGTCCAGCTTTTCTGCCAAATCCGGGCGTAGTCCGTTGGGACGGTCCTTCCAGGTCGGTGGCATTACCGTCACCACATCGAAATAAACATCCCCGGTTGATGTCGCATATAATACAAAACGGTTGGCCCCGGTAACTTCCTGAACTCCCCGGGTGATCAATTCACAGGTGAAATGATGCCAGTCTTCGGTTGGTGTAAAATCACCGGATTCTGCATATACTTCACCTTCATTACTTTCCAGTTTCGCTTTTATTGTCCCATTAAAACCTGAACCTTTCTTCGCCCAGAAAGAAACTTTGTATGTGGTATTGTTTCCCACTTTTATTCCCCAGTAGCCTCCGTTTGCCATTCCTACACTACCCGATGCCACTGAAGTAACCTCCAGTTTTATACAATGGTCCTGGTATTTGTTCAGCATCCGTGTTTCTCCGGAGGTCTGACCCGATAAAGCGCCGTCTGAAGAACCCTTTTTCACTAGGATCCAGTTGGCAAGAGGTGTATAGTTCCAACGAAGACCGCGCGGTAATACTTTGCTGTCAACCTCTTCAAACGAAGGGTTGCTGATTAACTGGGCATACAATCCTCCCTGAAATTGATGGTTAAACTCTTCGATCTGCTGCCCCCGGCAGATTGGGGCAACCAAAACTCCCGGCTTTGAAACGTCTATTGTACAGCTAGAACCATTATCTTGAGCCTGAACCAAATTACTTCCAACACCAAACAAGGGTATTATTACAGCCACCCAGGCGACTTTAAAAAAACGGATATGGGCTTTGTGTCTTTTCATATTTTAACTTTTTAGAGTGAATAATAAAACATTAAACTTTATTCAGATTAAACAATATACATCAAGTCTTTACACTGAAAATCAAGCAGATTGTGTTTCCTCAACACAAAAGCCTTTTATACTTTTAAAAATACTATTCCACGTTTCGATAAAAAACGACTGCATTCCCCTGCTGTGACACTATATTTGCATGTCATTGGGATTAATTCATTCGTTATTATGCCAAACAGCGTTTATCATTTCCAGGGTCTTCTCCACCAGTTCCTCTCCTCCTTTGGTACCGATTAACGTACTGGCAGGTACTGCACCATAACCTCCTCCTGTGATGGAACGTGAAGTAGGGACATACGTGCCACTCCCGGCAAGCTGTACCAAAAACGTCTGAACAGCCGGGCTGCGCCCTTTAATCCGCATCCCATAATCCAAATACAGTTCAAACGGATTCGTGGCAAAAACAATGTCTCCCAAACGGATAACATGTACTTCAACAACCATTTTGGGTTGCACCTTTTCCAACTCATAACGATCTTTAACTATCAGTCCCCTGTTCATCTGAGAATAGGTACTGGTTATATCAAATGACCACCCCTGCTTTTGTTTTATGGACGGGTTTTCCTGTATGGCGGCCAACAATTCATCGTAATGCTTTTTATATCCTTCTGCTTCCTTTAGCGCATTGCTAACGTCGTCGGGGCTAAGGAGCCTGCGTGAAAGTTCTACCCCCTCCATCCGGTGGACAAACGCGGGGGCCCATTCAATCTGATCCTTCATATAAGGGCAAACAGAACTGACAGCATCCGCGATACTCACGGCGATCTGTTTCCGGCGTCCTATGCTCCCCCTCCCTGTTGTGGCGTCAGGGTTTATCAACCGTTGCATACGGCCTTCCGCTTTGTTCCCGATCATAAAATGCGGCGACTGATCACCTGCGGCACTACATTGAGGTAGAATAAAAAGATCATCTCCTAAACGCTCACGAATTTCAAGGCGGGCATCATGCCAGTAATCGGCGCTGACCTCGTATATTTGTTCGCTAACCTGGGCCGGACAAGCTACATTGACCACGATCCCTGTCAGTTTGCTGTTTTTATCCCAAGTATAAAGCAAATTAACCGAATGGTCTTCAAATCCTTCAATATGGATGAAATCTTTCCTATTGGTATTCCCATACATTTGGGACTTCCCCGAAGAATAAATCGCCAAGCGGTTATGCCCCACAACGGCATGCCCTAACCCGTAACTGATTCCACCGGGTTTCCGGTTATTCCATGCCTTCTTTCCCGCTTCCACGATACGCTCAGAAATAAATTCCAG
>CAZANK010000591.1:0-2513 GCA_964486235.1 uncultured Prolixibacteraceae bacterium
GAGTTGGCGCCACGAATACGTACTTTCACCGCGCCATCGACATTCCCGGAAGTATTGGTCACCATCACCCCTGAAAGGCGCCCGATCAGGGCATCGGTCGATCTGATGATCGGCTGCAGCTTAAAGTCGTCAGCAGAAATGGAAGCCATCGACCCTGTTAAATCGCCTTTCCGCACGGTGCCGTACCCGATCGCCACGACCTCTCCGATACCAAGGGTTTCCTCCTCCATCGTCACGTTGATCCTGGTCATTCCCGCGGTCATGATTTCCCGGGTTTTCATTCCCACAAACGAGAACACCAGGACGGATTCGTCATAGACCCCCGACAGCGTGTAATTTCCAAAGGCGTCAGCCACAGTTCCCCGGGTGCTGCCTTCGATCACAACCGTCACCCCAGGCAGGGGAAGACCGGAAGAATCCGTGACTTTCCCCGAAACTGTTTTCTGTTGCTGCCCCTGCCGGCCATTGTTAAGTTCTTCGATTCTTTTAATCACGATGAACCGGTCCATGATTTTATAAGTCAGTCCTGTTTCCGATAAAAGGTCCCTCAGCACATCTTCAATCCTTCTGTTCTCGGCTTTAATGGTCATGTTCGTCACCTTCCTGACTTCGTCATTATTATAGAAGAAGTAGTATCTCGACTGATTTTCAATTTGTTCCAATACCTCAACCAGCGTGCTGTTTTTCAAATCCAGGGTTACTTCGCCCGACTGTGAAAAAACGACCGCTCTTGATCCCAGGACAAACAGCAAAGTTAAAATAAAGGTTAACCTCATAACGCGCAACAATTTTAGCAACAACCCAATAGGATCACAAAAATCATGATATTTTTTCATAAATTTGTGCTGTTCATGAAACAATTGTTGTTTTGTTGCGGGCGATGAACTGGGTCTCAATCACTTCATCGCCTTTTTTCGTTATCCCTCCTCGCTTTCAGTGATGATTAGTTTGCTTTTCTTATCCGGCATGGCGATATACTCAAATCGGACCGGGGCGATCATTTCCAAAATATCAATGATCTGGTCAATCGGCTTATCGCGAAGGACTGTTCCCGTAACTGCGTGTCGTTTCAGTTTTTCATTTTCAAAGCTGATCTCGATGTTATACCAGCGTTCCATCTTTTTTGCCAGATCTTCCAGCTTTTCCTCCCTGAAGCTCAGGATTCCTTCCTTCCAGTTTGTATACACCGGCGTGCTTACCTCCTGAACACGAAGACCCTGGTCGGGCCTCTGAAAAGCGATTTGTCCGGGGAGTAATTGTCCGATTTCATACCCTTTTGTATCATTGATCTGCACCTTGCCTTCAACCAAAACCACGGACTGGACTGAATCGCCGGGATAGGCGGAAACATTGAAGGAAGTCCCCAGGACCTCCACTTCCATCTGACTGGTATGCACCTTGAAGGGCAATTTTTCATTGGAAGTCACGTTGAAAAAGGCCTCTCCTTCCACGTAGACATTTCGTTCATCCAGGTTAAAACGACTGGGATACCTGAACGTCGTTCCGGAATTCAACCAGACTTCCGTACCGTCAAAAAGAACCAGGTGATTTGTCTGGCCGTAGGTGACGTCAATTTCGGCATATTGGACGGGAAGTTCCGTCTCAAACCTGAACCTGTCAAACACCGTTCCAAGGATAAACGTCAGGATCAGCGCGGCCGCAATGCCTACGACGGTCATCGTCTGTATTCTTCTTTTGGTGTTGCGGACATGGCGGGCGATTTGATCCCAGGAAGAATTTTTATCGAAGCGGCGAACCTTTTTCATTTCTTTTACCCCGGAATGAATGACTTCCATCCGGGCAAGTAACTGCTTGTCCTGAATCAACTCTTCCAGGCGGGGTAATTCCTCCTCCGACAGCTCCTCGTTAAGCTTCCCTCCGATCAAAGACCATATCGTGTTTTCAGAATCCATTTCTTCTCTTGTTCTTCATTTATTACGACGCAAGAAGGGTTCAAAACGGGTGACAAACGAACCTTCTTTTTTCGAAAAACGGTTAACACGGTTTCAGAAGGACCAACAAAACTACAAAATCTTTCGGGTCCAGTTCTTCTTTCAAAAACAGATAAGCCCGTCCTATCTGCGTCTTTACGGTATTGACAGATATCTTCAACTGCTCCGCAATCTCCTTGTACGTGAGCGCATCGAAAACCGCCATCTCCAAAATCCGCCGCCGTTGCTCCGGTATTTTGTTGATGGCCAGATACAGGCTCGCGTAGAAATCCTGTTCCGTGGCCATTTCATCCGTCATCTCCGGAATGCTTCCTGTTTCAACAACCGCCCTGTTCTTGTCCTTTCTGAGGTAACTCACCAACTGGTTACGAAGCATCAGGAAAAGATACGACTTCAACGACTTTTCAATGACAATTTTCTTCCTCCGCTCCCAAAGCTTGATAAAACAATCTGAAACGATTTCTTCAACAACGACGTCATGATGAAGATGCTTGTTCGCCCACACGCACATCGGATGATAGTACTTATCATGTAAAAAGCGCAGTGCTTCCGTCTCGCCTG
>CAZANK010000592.1:0-2502 GCA_964486235.1 uncultured Prolixibacteraceae bacterium
CGGGTTTTTTGGAGATTTTCCACGTACAAGAAGATTTTAGCTTCAGAACTCTCGATATCTGCTATTATGTGTTCGAAGTTTCTCTAACCATTCAATCTTGCAGCACCACATCGACACCATCAACTTTCTTGAAAGAATTGGCCAACATATAAAGGAAATCCAGGATGGTGACTGCCTCTTCCCCATCAACACGTGTGCCATTATTCCTTAGTACCCTTATCGCCTGATTAATGGAAACGATTCTTCCTGAAAAAGACTTTGTAATCCTATTGATACTTTTTTCCATAACTTTTAAAGGTTTCTCTGTTCTATTTGTGACTGTGAAACCGTACGTTACTATCTTTTTTAGAATTGGATTGATTTGTAGAGGGTTGAAATTTCTTTCGGATATGTTTATCGTCGAGGGAGTAAATAAACTAGCAATGTGCCTTTTGCCTACGAAATCTTGGGTATTATAAGATTGAAAAATATTGATCCTGCCATCTGACCATATATTTCCATTTTTGGAATCATATCCATTTAGTTTTTGTGCTAAATGTTGCAATCTGCCGTTAAGATTATAGACAATTTCGTTATGTTCCTCTTTGATGGCTCTGAAATCTTCAAAATCTATTTTTCCGACAAGAAAGTATCTTCTCGCTTTTGACATCATCTCATTGTGCTGGGAAATTTCTGATAGAACAACCTTTCTGTCATCTATGCACTCTCTTCTGGCGGAGAATATGTTTTCGTCTTCTGGGATTGAAAGGTATATCGCAAGCATAACTATACTTTCGGGCACATCAAAATCAATCGGTTGGTCAATGGCTAAGGGCTTTGTATTGAGTCCTCTCAATATACCCAGCATCTGGTAAGCATATTCGATGCTCCGACTAAAACGATCCCATTTAATGAACAGTATATTCTCTGGCGGTCTTTTCCTGTTACTTCTCAGGGTCTTGACGATTTTCTTCCACTCCGGCCGATTAAAGTCCTTTGCCGAAAAATCCTCCCTGAAAATCCCTTTGACAGCAATTTGGTTTTGTTCGCAATATCTTAATAATCTATCCTCCTGTTCGGGAAGAGAATAGCCTTTTCTCTTCTGTTCGTCAGTGCTTACACGGACATATAAATACGCTGATTTCATAAGTATCGATATTTTATATTTGACAATATTTGACAAGTGTAATGCAGGAGATTTTATAGTACAGGTTGTTGTCGAACACCTTACTTATAAACCCCCGCTTTTGTAACGTATCTGCCTGAGTATATACGTACCGCATATCCAAGCGAGTAGAGGGTGATATATAAAAACACAAGAAACATACTTAATGAATTATTTTTCATTCAAAACTAAATTTATTGATTGAAAAATTTTATTTTTGTATTGTTTTTAATTCACTATATACAAAATACTTACTTTATGAATGATATATCACGCAACGATTGGAATGCAATGAGTGATGACCGCATTCTCAGGCAAATCGGAGAGTTTGTAAAACATCACCGTATGGAGCAAAATAAAACCCAGGCGATGCTTGCTGAAGATGCAGGAATAAGCCGCTCCACACTCAGTTTGCTGGAAAGAGGCGACACCGTAACGGTCGCAACACTCATCCGGGTATTGCGGGTGTTGGATCAATTACACATCATGGATGTTTTTGTGGTTACCCGCCGGCAAAGTCCGTTAGCCCTGGCTCAAGCCGAGAGGAAGAAAAGACAGCGGGTTGCTTTCCCAAAAAGGAAGAAAACGGATAAAGCAGATAATGAGAATATTGATTGGTAAAATTGATAAATAATGAATACTGCCATCGTGCATATATGGGGTAAAATGGCAGGAGCCGTTGCCTGGGATGAAAAATCCGGATTGGCTTCTTTTGAATACGATCCTGCTTTTAAAAGACTTGGATGGGAACTGTCTCCCTTAAAGATGCCGTTGTCCCCGGAACAACAAATTTACTCTTTTCCCGAATTACGCAAAGAGACCGGTTCTTCTTCCGATACTTTTAAAGGCTTGTCCGGTTTGCTTGCAGACATGTTGCCCGACCACTATGGGAATGAATTAATCAATTTGTGGCTGGCACAGCAAGGGCGGCGGAGAACAGTATGAACCCGGTAGAAATGCTTTGTTTTATAGGTAAACGGGGAATGGGAGCGTTGGAAATTGAACCGGCTATTTTAAAACAAAATGTGAATACTTTTTCGGTGGAGATAGATAGTCTGGTAGAAATTGCCGGTAAGATGCTTTCGAGAAAAGAGACTTTTGTAGCCAACTTAAAATCCAACGAAGAAAAAGCTATGCGGGAAATCCTGAAAATCGGAACTTCTGCCGGAGGCGCTCGACCCAAAGCCGTGATCGCTTACAATGAAAAAACGGGAGAAGTCCGTTCCGGCCAGACGCGCGCTCCCGAAGGATTTAAACACTGGCTGCTTAAACTTGACGGAGTAAGTGAAGCGCAATTGGGAGTAACCCATGGATACGGACGTGTTGAATACGCTTACTACCTGATGGCTTTGGATTGC
>CAZANK010000593.1:0-2500 GCA_964486235.1 uncultured Prolixibacteraceae bacterium
TTTTGTTGTTTTCAGTAAATGGGCAAGTGCAGGAATTTCCGTTTTCTTTGGGTTGGCAACAAAAATTCCCCGCTTTTTCAATTCTTCGATCAGGTTTACTTTGTGAATCTCGAAAACGAGAAAAGGGTTGTTGTCAATTTCGCGGCTCACCATGTAAATCACCGCGGCCAGATGTTTACAAGGCACCGCCCAGTCCGGACAGGAACATTGCATTTTAAAGTCGGTCCATTGCCGGGGGAAGACTTTCAGTCCGGCGGTTTCGGCGATGGTCAGCATTTCGGGGTCAAGCTCGCGGTTCAGCAGTTTGGAGATCAGGGCGGGACGTTTGATGATTTCCTGCATAAGCAGTTCAACCTGATCCTCAAAAAACGGTGGAACGATCAGGCTCACTTTGTAAGGCGACGGGCGACTGCCTGCCACCTTGGCGTTGATGATGTTCTCTTTGATCTTTACTTCTTTCACATGCTCGTTTCGGGCGTACGAAGCGCCGCGCGGCAGGCGGTTATCATAATCCACGTTTTCCAGTGAACGCAGCCAATGTTCGCCCCACCACGTTTTCCCAAACTGAATAGCCATATTTCCTGATGATTTGTTTGAGCCGTAAATCTACAAAAAGTCTTTTTGAGCGGTCTGTTTTTAGTGAGGTTTTTTTGATATGCTGTCCAGAATAATTTGCTTGATTCGCATCAAGATTAAGCCCTGATTTTTCATAAACCCTACGTAAATCATGAATGAATGGGGGAAATTCATTTTCCATGGGTTATTGCCTAATCAAGACAAAGATAATGATTTTTAAGGTCCTTGGGAAGAAGATTCATGCTGTTTCTTCCAGCTTTCCAAGTCATTTATAATAGGCCGCTTTCTCACGGATATCCGCGCCATGCACAATTTGCAGGGGCCGGCAGGCTAAAGGCGGAGACTCCCGGTCGCGAAGCCAGTTTTCAGGTAACCCCTCCGAGCCGCTTCCCGACGACATGCCCGCCGAAGCCTGAACCTGGTCATCCTTTTGGAGCTTCCGAAATCCATGCTTAATTGTCCCAGCGATTATTTTTAGGTCCGATCTGCTGCCAGGGAATCGGTTTCAGTCCGTAGTTGCCCAGGAATTCGGGGGAGCAGCATTCCTCCACGGTCTTGCCTGCTGACCCGATAACCGGATTGTTGATCAGTTTCTGGACTCCTTCCTTATTCCGAAGAAACAGGTTTTTGCAGTCAACGGCCATGTTATTTTTGATTGTGTTCCTATCGGCATTTTCCCTGATCGATTTCAGCTCAGGATACCGGGATAGATATAAGGGAGACCGGATATCGACTTCTTCGAATATCTTTTTCTGAATGGCGGGCGTATCCAGTTCTCCCAGCCAACGCTCCTCTCCCCAACGATGAAAAGTCACCGCCGCGTGACAGTGATAGAACAGGTTGTTTTCCAGGATATTGTCTTTCCCTCCGTGAATCTGGACGCCTCCGAACATCAAGGAGCCGCAGCGTTCAAAAATATTTCCCAAAATGAGTACCCCGGAAATCATGTCATCGAGCCTTACCCCGGCCGCACCGCTGTGGTTCCCGCCTGTGATGTCCGAAAAACGGTTATACCGTACAACGACTCCACGGTAGGAAGGGTTATACCACATATCAAGCGCCCCCTGATCGTCCGACTCGTCAACGACATGACTGATCTCGTTGTATTCGATGGTGAAATCGTTTCCCTCCAAACGCATCGCCGACGATGACGAGTGTCCGAACCTGTTGTTGGAAACCCGCATTCCGCATCCTTCCAGATACACCGCAGGCTCGTATGTGCGTTTAAACAGTGAGAAATAGTCCACGATTGTATTTTCGATGAAAAAGCAGGCGGGCGTTAGCTTTTTCCGGTCTCCGCCTTTCATCTCAATTCCCCGGAAGCCCAGTGTGCGAAGGAGGCAACCGGAAATCCCGTGTGCCAATCCGCCCTCAACATGAATCCCATCCTGCCCAAAGCGTTCGAACCGGCAATCTTTTATCAGACAGTTTTTTCCTCCTGAAATTGACACAGCGCTTCCCCTGCTTTCCTGAAAAGCAAGTCCCTGAAGGGTCACATGTGCACAGTTATTCAATTCAACCATAAACGGTTCCTTGAAAACGGAAAGGGTTACCTGGGCTGTTTCCGGGTTCACTCCAACCGGCGGGTACCAGTACAGCCTCCCCTCGGCCCGGTTCAGATACCATTCGCCCGGCCGGTCAATTTCACAAAATAGGTTCAACCCAAAATAGCGCAAACTGTCTTTAAATCCGTAATGATGATACGGTTCAGCCAAATGAAGGACTTTCGAGCCGGTATCCACCTGTTTTACTTTTTGGTATTCGTCGGCCCAGTCCCAGAACCAGTATCCCCCCAAACAGATTTCGTTATCGTGGATCCATTTGTTTTGACGTTCATGGGTATACTCAAAGATTCCTTCTTTGGTTCCCTTCTTTTTCTTAAAAACCGGCGGTAATTCAGTCGCCCCTTTCACCAGTCCGGCCC
>CAZANK010000594.1:0-2495 GCA_964486235.1 uncultured Prolixibacteraceae bacterium
CCTGTTAAATTCAGGGGTCATCTTCTTATACTTTTTGGTATTATTAATTATTGGTTACCTTTTTTCGGGGAAACAAAAGAATACGGAGGATTATTTTAAAGGCGGAGGAAGAATTCCGTGGTGGGCCGCCGGGATAAGCCTTTTTGGTACGGCGCTCAGCGCGATCACTTTCATGGCAATTCCTGCAAAGACCTTTTCGACAGACTGGTCATACTTCCTGTTTAATATGTCGATTTTTCTGACGGCGCCTGTTATTATCTTTTTATTTATTCCATTTTACGGAAGACTGAAGATTACCACAGCCTATGAATATCTGGAACAGCGGTTTAATCTGACGGTACGATTGCTGGGCAGTGTGTCTTTTACGTTATTTCAGATCGGGAGGATGGGAGTCATCCTGTTGTTGCCTTCGCTTGCACTGAACGTAGTAACCGGGATGGATGTGTTTTTGTGTATTTTGCTGATGGGGATCATTAGCCTGATCTACACCCTGATGGGTGGAATAGAAGCGGTCATTTGGACCGATGTGATCCAGGTGGTCGTTTTACTTGCGGGAGCGATCATTGCCTTAATACTGATCATCAGCCAGGTTGACGGAGGAATAGGGGGTATTTATGAAATGGCGGTTGAGAACCGGAAGTTCAACTTGCTGGATCTGCAGTTGACGCTTCGGGAACCGACGGTTTGGGTCATGCTGATAGGAGGTTTGTTTACCAATATCACGACCTATGGAACTGACCAGACCATGGTTCAGCGTTACCTGACCACAAAAACGGAGAAAGAGGCGCGTCAAAGTATCTGGACCAATGCCTGGATGACGATCCCTGCCACGATCCTGTTTTTTTCGATCGGTACGGCTTTGTTTGCTTTTTACAGCACGTTCCCGGAGAAAATGGATCCTTCCCTTGAAAGCCCGGATTCGGTGTTCCCGTGGTACATTGCTTCACAAATGCCTGACGGATTGTCCGGATTACTGATCGCAGGTATTTTTGCCGCAGCGATGAGCAGTCTGTCAAGCAGCATGAATTCATCTGCAACCGCATATGTGACCGATATTCATTTCCGGTTTGGTTTGACTTCGAACGTTTCCCCGTTAAAAATTGCCCGGTTTTCGACGCTGATCTTTGGATTGGCAGGTACGCTGTTTGCCCTGTTTATGGCTACATGGGACATTCAGTCGCTCTGGGATGAATTCAATAAGCTGATCGGACTGATCATTGGAAGCCTTGGCGGATTGTTTTTGCTTGGCATATTGACCCGTCGGGCAAATGCGGCCGGAGCGTTGACCGGGATCGCGGTCAGTGTGTCGGTGCAGATACTGATAAGCAATCATCAGACAGTTCATTTATTACTATATGCCGCTACAGGTGTGATTTCCTGTTTTGTCTTTGGCTGGCTGGGAAGTTTCTTTTTTCCCAAATGGAATAAACCGGTAACGGGATTGACAATTTATACGGTTGGAAAAAGTAATACGCGACCGCGCGAAGGCGGGAATCCGTAGCAAAGAGGTTCCTGATTTCGTAGGAATGGATCAAATAGATGGTTAAATTTTAATAATATAAAATATGAAAAAACTAAAAGGACTAATCGCAGCACCCTTTACGCCCATGCGTGAAGACGGTTCACTGAATCTGGAAATAATCACCCCTTATGCCGCAAAATTAAAGAGGGAAGGAGTGAGCGGTGTTTTTGTTTGCGGTACAACCGGCGAAGGCATGCTGATGTCCCCGGACGAAAGAATGGCAGTGGCCGGGTGCTGGGTGAAAGAACAAACACCCGGTTTTAAAGTGATCGTCCATGTTGGAACGACCGCATCTGTGCAATCGAAAAAGCTCGCAGAACATGCCCAAAAGATCGGAGCTTATGCAGTAGGATGCATGGGTCCGGTTTTTCTCAGGCCGGAAAATGTCAATGATCTTGTGCGTTTTTGTGCCGAAGTGGCTTCGGGTGCGCCCGATCTTCCGTTTTATTATTACCATATCCCGACGGTTTCCGGAGTCTTCCTGCCAATGAAGGAATTTCTGGAAAAAGGAGGAACGGCTATCCCCAATCTGGCAGGTATCAAATTTACCCACCGTAATATGATGGAAATGCTGCAATGCATTCAGATGGATGAAGGGAAGTGGGACATATTGCACGGTTTTGATGAAGAATTGCTGTGCGGACTGAGTATGGGGGCCACTGCTGCCATTGGGAGTACATACAATTATATTGCACCGTTGTATCAGAACCTGATCAGCGCCTTCATGAAAGGGGATATCGAAACAGCCCGCAACTGTCAGTATCAGTCTGTAAGGTTTATCGATATCCTGATCCGTTATGGAGGAGGGGTGATCGGAGGAAAGCCCGTCATGAAATTTTTCGGACTGGATTGCGGGCCATTACGGGCCCCGGCAAAGAACCTGACTTCAGAAGAATTGATCCGTTATGAAAAAGAGCTGAACAGTATCGGGTTCTTTGAGTGGCCTGACGAAATATAATGTACAATACAAAAT
>CAZANK010000595.1:0-2488 GCA_964486235.1 uncultured Prolixibacteraceae bacterium
TCCTTCGGACGCCACGCTCGTGTATTCGTTTGTGGGAATCAAAACCCAGGAAATCAACGTGGAGGGAAGAATCACGATCGTCGTGGTCATGAGAGAAGAAACGATCGGCTTGCAGGAAGTGGTCGCCATCGGATACGGGACGATGCGAAAGTCTGATCTGACCGGTTCTGTGATTCGCGCGAATGTGGAATCGTTCAGGGAACAACCCAACCTCTCCATCATGCAATCGCTTCAGGGATCCGTGCCGGGATTGAATGTCGGACAGGTAACCAGGGCCGGAGAAGAACCCAGTTTTTCAATCCGGGGGAGAACGACCATCTCCGGAGAAACAGATCCTTTGATTGTCGTTGACGGGGTGATCTTCCGCGGAAATATGATCGACCTGAATCCAAACGACATCGAGACCGTCGATATTCTTAAAGATGCCAGTTCCACGGCGGTTTACGGGTCACAGGCCGCAAACGGCGTCATTATCATCACCACCAAACAAGCTGGCGGGAAGGAAGGCAAACCGGTGATCCGGCTGTCAAGTCAGTATTCTTTTCAAACACCCTATAAGACCTTTGATTATCCGGATGCGGATTACTGGATCGAAAAAACCGAACGCTCCGACTTTTACCAGAGCAGAACCCCCGAATCCGGGTACCTCGAGAAAAACCCAAATTACAATTTCACCTCCCGGTTTGAGACCGCGGATGAGTTCAGGGCTTACAATGAAGGGATTTTAACAAACTGGTATGATCTGGTCACCAGGGATCACATGCACACGCAGTCGCACAACCTGTCGGTCGGCAACCAGATCAAATCCGGCGGCTATTTTATTTCCCTGGGATACAGTGACCAGGTTGGTTACATGCTGAATGAAGACTATGAAAGGATCAACGCCAGGATCAATATCGACAGTAAAATCTCAAACTGGTTCACGTTCGGCATCCAGTCGTTTTTGTCGACGAGCGATTATTCCGGTAATGAGGTGAACCCGAGATTCCGGTATGAGCATAACCCGTTCATGACGGTGTATGACGCCAATGGGGATTACGTGACCTACCCGGGAAGCCAGTTGCTCAATCCGCTTTTGACAGCAACGGATGATAACCTGGATAAGCGGATCAACTTTTCCGGAAACATCTATGCCAATATCGACATTCCGTTTGTGAAAGGCCTTTCTTACAAGTTGAATTTCAGCAATAACCGGATCAACAGGAGTAATTACGGCTTTTCGGAAGCGGGCGCCAACCTGAGAGGAAGCGGCTACAAGTCGGAAGCGATCAATAACGACTGGACTGCCGATCACATTGTGACCTATACCCGTAAATTCAACGACATCCACCACGTCAACGCCACGCTGGTGTACGGGATGGAGGAACGCAACTATACCAACACCTACGCAGGCGCCTCCGATTTTATTAATCCCGTGCTCGGATACAACCGGCTTCACGCCGGAAGCACGGATTTGTATGACGTCAGCTCCGGCGCCTGGGAGGAGTCCAGCTTATACCAGATGGCCAGGCTCTTTTACGGGTACAAGGACCGGTATCTGCTCACAGGGACGATCAGAAGAGATGGTTTTTCGGGTTTCAGCGAAGCGCATAAGTTTGGGATATTCCCCTCGGCCGCGTTCGGATGGGTGGCCTCTCAGGAACCCTTTGCACGAAACTGGGAATGGCTGGATAACCTAAAAATCAGGGTATCTTACGGGGCAAACGGCAACAGAACAATCGCCCGCTACCAGACACTCGCCATTGTGGACGGCGGTTACAATTACATCTCCGGAGATAAAAAATCAATTTATACCCAAAGTATCAACAGTCTGGCGAGTTCCGACCTGAAATGGGAAACCACGAAGGGGATCAACGTCGGCGTCGATTTCGGAATCCTGGGGAATCGCCTCTTCGGAACCGTCGACTATTACAATAACAACACGTTTGACCTTCTGTATAATGTTGATATTCCCTCGATCAGCCGGTATTCGACATTCCCCGACAACCTCGGAAAAATCCACAACCATGGAATAGACCTGTCCTTGTCGGGCCTGGTGATCAAAAAGAAGGACTTCAGTTGGCTCAGCAGCCTGACCTTCTCAAGCAACCGAAACGAATTGAAAGAACTCCTGGGCTTTGACAATGACGGAGATGGCCGCGAAGATGACCTGGTCTCAGAAGGATTGTTTATCGGCGAATCGCTTTCGTCGATCTATACCTACGAAATCACCGGTGAGTTTTGGCAGGTTGGCGAAACCTTGCCGCCAGGGTTTGCCTTGGGAAGCTATAAGATAAAAGACCTGAGCAATGAAGGCGAGTATACGCCCGACAAGGACCGGCGAATTATCGGATACGGCGATCCTGCTTACCGGTTCAGCCTCAACAACGAGCTGAAATACAAGAACTGGACCCTGCGGATTTTCATCAATTCCATTCAGGGAGGAAAAGAGCATTACCTGGGCCTTGACGACTTAAGTAACTGGGGCTTGTCCGAAAGCGCTTTCCGG
>CAZANK010000596.1:0-2483 GCA_964486235.1 uncultured Prolixibacteraceae bacterium
AATTCATTTGGATTGGATGCCCGCGCCAGGTATTATTTTGAATTGACGGAAGAAGGAGATTTTCCTCTATTCCTTCGTTCATTCGGGCTTTGGCGAAAAATACCGCTTCTCTTTTTGGGGGGAGGGAGCAATATCCTTTTTAAAAGCAACTTCGAAGGACTGATCATTCACGCCAACATTCAGGGGATCCGGGTGGTCGGGGAGGATTGTGACCATGTTTGGATAGAAGCAGGCTGCGGGGAGAACTGGGATCGTTTCGTTTCCTATTGTGTGGACAAAGGTTATGGCGGCATTGAGAACCTTTCGTTGATTCCCGGAAATGCAGGGGCTGCTCCGGTTCAGAATATCGGTGCCTATGGCGTGGAGGTGAAGGATTTTGTCGCGTCAGTGAGAGGATTTGATCTGACGACGTTCCAGTTTCGGGAGATCGCTGCTGGATCGTGTGGGTTTGCTTACAGGAACAGCATCTTCAAAAACCAACTGAAGGACAGGTTCCTTGTGACTTCGGTTATTTTCAGACTGGACCGGTTTCCCGGATTCAGGTTGGGTTACGGCGACCTGAAAGCGGAAGCGGAAAGACCGGGAACTGTCAATTTGCAGCGCGTCAGGGAGGCGGTTGTCGCCATTCGGCGCAGAAAGCTGCCTGACCCTGCCGTTTTGGGGAATGCCGGCAGTTTTTTCAAGAATCCGGTGGTCGCGAACGACAAAGCCGGGGCACTGAAGTCCGAATTCCCTTCTGTCCCTGTTTACCCGGCAGGTGAAGGAAAGTCTAAGGTCGCTGCCGCGTGGCTGATTGAACAGTGCGGATGGAAGGGCTACCGGGAAGGTGATGCGGGTGTGCACCGGATGCAGGCGTTGGTTTTGGTGAATTACGGGAAGGCCACGGGAGAACAACTGGCCGCACTGTCGACAAAGATCAGGCAGTCTGTTTCAGACCGTTTTTCGATTGACCTCGAACCCGAGGTGCTGGTGGTGGAATAGCACAGGGCAAAGGCACAGGGCATAGCGCAAAGCGCAAAGAGCATAGGTTAAAGGGCAAAGGGCATAGCGCAAAGCGCATAGGGCGTCGGGCACAGCGCATAGCGCTTCAAGCGCTGAGTTTTGTGCTATTTATTATCCGTGTCGGTTTTTTTCTTGTCCGGAGCGCCCAGTTGGATGATCGGTATGGTGATGCCGGGATTTTGCTTGTCATTGTCGTACGGGTTTTCCATGGTCCGGTGATAGGGTTTCACAACAATTTGGTTATCCTTATCCTTCCTGACCTGTTTCATGCTTTCCTCCATATTTTTTGTTTCTTTCTCATAATTCCCGCTCGAGATGGCTTTGATAATGTACGTCCTGTAAGGGATATAGACGCTGATTTTTTCGTTTTTCCGACTTTTGTCCGTGTAGAGAACCTTTGGAGTGAGTGACAAATGATTGACCATCAGGGAGTCTCCGGTGTGAATGCCGACCCGGAAATACCCGTCCTTGTTGGTTGTTACTATTTTTGAGGTGCGGTAGTTGATAAGATGCGCGTTCTCCACGGGAACGGAATCTTCGGAAAAGATATATCCTTCCAGCACAATTGATTTGGTTTCCGGACCTTGTCCAAACACAGAGGCGAAATCGAAGAGCAATGCCAGCAATAACAGAATCCTCATCTTTTTTTCCTGTAAAAATAGTAAAAATTGAAGATGTTACTTCCATATCTGCTGGTTATTCAGCGCCTGCTGGTACCGTTTGGCATTCCGGTTATGTTCGCTTAATGTGCGGGCGAAATGATGGTAGCCGGAAAAATCTTCACGGGCACACATGTAAAGATAGTGGTGCGATTGGGCATTCAGAACGGCATCGATGCTGGAGATTTCGGGAAAATTAATCGGACCCGGAGGTAGTCCGCCATATTTATACGTGTTGTAAGGAGAGTCAACCGCAAGGTATTTTGTCAAAATCCGTTTGATTCCAAAATCGCCGAGGGCATACCGGATGGTCGGATCGGCCTGCAGCGGAATTCCTTTTCTGATCCGGTTGAGGTACAGTCCGGCGACAACAGGTTTTTCTTCTTCTTTGATGGTTTCTTCCTGAACAATGGAGGCCAGGGTGATGACTTCGACCGGGGAGAGTCCCAGCGCGTCAGCTTTTGTTTTTCGTCCTTCATTCCAAAAACGGTCGTACTCGGCCTTCATCCGCCGGACGAATATTTCGGGGGTGGTTGTCCAGTACATTTCGTACGTATTTGGAATGAACATGGCATGAAAGGAGAATGAGTTAAAACCCAGCTCCCCCATGACCGTCGAATCGGTCAGACAGGCCAGCAGTTGGGCCGAATCCGGCGCGATGTAACGGGATACCTTTCCGGCCAGCTCCTCCATGAAGCGAAGACGGTTGAAAATGACTGACACGGGCTTTTGGTTACCTGCTTTCAACATATTGACCATGCTATTGGTGTTCTGACCCGCCTGAAAGAAATATTGTCCTGCTTTGATCTGTCCGGGATAGGC
>CAZANK010000597.1:0-2482 GCA_964486235.1 uncultured Prolixibacteraceae bacterium
CTCTTTTCATCGCTGACACATCGCCGTACCACTTGTAAATCAGATAAGGCAAAATGACCGATGCACTTCCCCATTCGGGTGAATCGCGAAATCCACCGTTAAACGGAACATATTCGGGGGCAATATCCGGGACCAGTCCATCAGGGAGTTGCGCTTCCATCATGTCAGTTACCAGCTTGTTATATAATTTCTGAATGTCGAAATTGTAATGGATCGCGCTTCCCATCAGGAAGGTTTGTTCAAGCCAGCCCAGTTTTTCGCGGTGGGGACAGTCTGTTACGACACTTTGCAGGTTACTTTTAATTCCCCAATTAATGAGATCGAATGTCCGGTTGAATAAATCGTACGAACAACTGAATGTGCCGGCAGATGGCGTCGAATTTCGGTTGTGCAGTAGTTGAAGGTCAATGATCCGGGGGGCTTCAGCATTTGTTTCTTCTGAAACAGGAATTGCCCCTTCAACCTTGACATAGCGGAACCCATAGTAGGTAAACCGTGGTCTCCATGTTTCAATACTATCGCCTTTTAACGTGTAAGAGAAGGAATAAGGTGCGCCGGAAGCTGATTGATTGGGTTGATTTTCTTTCGTAATTAATTCAGACGGGATCATTCGTACGACCTGTCCCTTTTCACCTTTGACTTTCAACGCGATAATCGCCGAAGCATTTTGTCCGAAATCATATAAATAAGCGCCATCGCTGAGCTTCGTTATTTTCTTAGCCGCAAAAGTTTCTTTAATCTCAAGTTTGTAATCTGTTTCTACGGTGAGTTTACCGGATGGAGGGGTTACCAAAACTGCATTTTTCCAGGAAGAACCGTTGAAACCTGCCTGATCGCAGCCTGTTTGTTCCAGTTGTGCGTCGTAATCCTCGCCGCCATAGATGCTGGTATAGGTGATGGGGGAGGGAGCAACTTTCCAGTCGGTTCCGGTTACCAGTATTTGTTCCGAACCATCTGTAAAGCGGATACGAAGCTGACCAATGAGTTTGGGGTTTCCCCAGGCAACAACAAATTTACGATAGCGTTCGCGGTTAATGTTGTAAAAACCGTTTCCAACCATCACTCCGATCGCGTTTCTGCCTCTTTGCATCAAAGAACAGACATCGTAAATATTGTAAAGAACGGTTTTATCGTAGTTGGTCCAGCCGGGAGTTAAAAAGCCATTCCCAACTTTTTGACCGTTGATCGTTGCTTCATACTGTCCTAATCCGGTCATATACAAAGTCGCATCTTTAATCTTTTTGTTTACCTCGAACGCTTTGCGAAACATCGGAATCACAGGGCGGGCGAGGCATTTGTCGCCCAGCTTGTCTCCATTCCCATGAACCCCGGGAACCATTTTTTTATCAGGGACCATCTCTTCATAACCGATCCATTTTGCATTATTCCAGTCTGATTCCTTCAGCAGTCCGGTTTTAAAAAAAGCGGTTTCGCTCCAGTCCGATTCCTGACCATCCTGGTTCCAAACTTTCACTTTCCAAAAATAGGTTTGGGCGGCCTGCAAATTCAATGAAGTCGCTTCAATGAAAACAGATGCCGACGATTCTTCCTTTCCCGAATCCCAGATCAAACGGCCGGAAGGTTTCAACTCTTCCGGACTTAAGGCGACAAGGATCTGATAGGCAGACTGCGACTGGTTTCGCTTACCGGAGTTTATTTGCCAGCTAAATAAAGGATACACCTCGTCTGGAGATGAAGGATTTACCCGGATGATTGACGCCAGGTTGTTTACAGTTACCGTAGGCGTACACGCACTTTGAAACAATGCGCAAACCATCAAAAGTAAAACGGGGAAACGGGTAGGATATGGGTTCATCGATATTAATTGTTTAAAGTAATTATTTGCCAAATTTCTTCAGTTAAAGTCAGCCGTTCGCCGCCATCCCTCAGTATTTCTGCTTTATCCTTATCTGGTGTCGAAAAGCATTTTCCCTTTTGCCGTCAGATTATTTTGAAACAAATTTAGCAAATAGTTGTAAAAAAAGCTCATTGAATTGCAACTCCCGGAACTCCTGTTCAATTCAGGCCCGGTTATTCCAGTCCGGTATGCGATTTCAGTTCCTGCATGGGGAAGGCGGGGCCGGGGTCGCGTTTGTAGGTGGGGGAGATGTCGTCGTGGCCAGCCATTTCCCGGATGTTGCAGGTGTCCTTTAGAAGCTGACAAACTTCAGTCACAACGTCGATCTGTTCTTTGGGGAACGCTTCCCAGGCTTTTTCGGAGGTGTCCAGCTTGTGGCACGCCAGGACTACACTTGCAGGGTCTATCTTTCTGTTGAAAGCGGTATAATAGCCGTCTTCCCGATTTTCCAGTATGCCGGCATTGTCCAGTTCAATGCCGATGCTGTAATGGTTGAGGCTATTCCGTCCTTTCCAGGAGCTTTTACCGGCATGCCAGGTTTTGATGTTAAACGGGCAGTTGGACGATATCCCGTTTTTGGGTGCATATCCGCCGGAATGTCATGATTTTTTCCTTTGAAAAATG
>CAZANK010000598.1:0-2469 GCA_964486235.1 uncultured Prolixibacteraceae bacterium
CGTGGTAATGCCGGCCGCATTGACCAGCCCGTCTATCCGTCCGAAATAGTCTGTAGCCCGCTGTACCAGGGTTGTTATCGCTTCCGGTTTTTTCAGATCAGCCTCAACGAAAATGGCAGCGGTGCCATACTTTTTCATTTCGCTGATCAGTTCGGCCGGGTCTTCGGGTTTGATGAGCAGACCCGTCAGGATAATTCCTTTGGCGCCTTCCATCGCGCACCGCAGCGCAATGGTTGCACCCAAACTGCCTTTCACACTGCTTCCGGTTACTAATGCAATTTTGTCTTTGTAAATCATAGATTGGTTGTTTAATTTTTGTCAAAAAAAGTCAGGAGGCTCCCCACAGAAAAACATAGATACTGATCGTGACTGCCCCAATGACAATGGCCACAGGTTTTGCATATTTCCACTCCTGTAAGTCCACCACATGCGCATCTCCCACATTAAAAAAGGATTTCACCGGATAGAACCAGGAAACAATTGCCATGATGACGATCATTCCCAGGAACATGATTCCCCAAACATGGACAAAATGGATCCCGATATCGATCACAAACGTGGTCAGGAAATAGAAGATAAGACCGCAGGCGAGAGCCACTTTTACCCCTGCCGCGGATATTCTTTTCAGAAAAAAACCGGCAATAAAGATCGTTCCCAGGGGGATGTAAAAGAAGCCGTTCAAGGTTTGCATGAGTTGATACAGACCTTCGGGCGCATTTGACATGAAAGGGGCGACCATAATCGCGAAAACGGACAGGATGGTTGATGTGACCTTTCCTACCCTGACCATTTTTTCTTCATCCGCCTTTTTATTGAGATAGACCTGGTAGATGTCGATCGTAAAAATCGTGGCGGCGCTGTTAATGACACTGTTGAACGTACTCAGTACGGCGCCCATCATCACGGCGGCAAAGAACCCTGTCAAATAAACCGGGAGGACTTTCTTGATCAGCATCGGGTAGACCATGTCCTGTTTATCGTATAAGGAATCGCCAAAATAGTAGAAGCCAATGACTCCCGGCAAGGCAATAATCAGGGGGACAAGGATTTTAAAGACGCCGGTCAGCAACAATCCTTTTTGGGCGGTGATCAGGTTTTTGGCGCCCAGCGCCCGTTGGATAATGGTTTGATGCATGCTCCAGAAATAGATCTGGCAAATAGCGAGGCCGGTGAACAGGGTCCCGAAAGGCAACACGGAATCCGGCGCCCCGATCACGCTGAACTTCTCCGGCGCCAGGTCATACACCCGGTCCATTCCATGCAACAAGTTGCCATCCCCAATATTGATCAGCGCAAGCACGGGAATCAGCAACCCGCCAAGCAGCAGTCCGACTCCATTGATCGTGTCTGACACGGCAACCGCCTTTAGTCCGCCAAAAATACTGTAGAGAGAACCGATCACCCCGGTGACCACAACGACAATCCAAATCCCCTGCTGGCGGGTGACGCCAAGAACTTCCGAGACATTGAACAGACTTTCAAAGTTAATCGCGCCGGTGTAGAGGACGATCGGAAGCAACGTGAGGATGAACGAAAGGATCAACAGTCCGGCGACAATGGTTCGGGTATTTCGGTCAAACCTCAGTTCCAGGTATTTGGGGATGGTTGTCAGCCCCATCCTCAGATAGCGGGGAACCAGGAATAATGCGCCCAGAATTAAGCCGATCGTGGCAGTGACTTCCCAACTGATGATGATCAGCCCGTTCTTGTAGGCCGAACCGTTCATCCCGATCAGGTGCTCGGTGGAGATATTGGTGAGCAGCATGGAGCCTGCAATGACGATTGCACTCAGGCTTCTGCCCCCGAGGAAATAGCCGTCAGACGAGTGCAGGTTTTGATTTTTTAACCGCCACCAGGCATAAACAGCAACGAAGCTGGTGAAGGCGACGAAGGAGATAAATGTCCACATCAGATGGTCCAGTTATTTTTCAACAAATGAATCGGGGTAGGTCACGAAGAGCTTCTTCGAATCGTCATTGGTGCGTGTCCAAATATCTTTGTCCCGGTCGCATTCGTACAATTTCAGAATCCACGTATCGAATTTACGGGCGTTTTCATGCAACTCGATCACCCTTGCGCCACGCCCGATCTTGCCGTAACACTGGCGTCCGGTCACATTCCCGTAGGCCATGCAAATATCGTACAGGACGCCGGCATAGTTGTTGTTATGGTCATGTCCGGTGAACATTCCCATCACGTCTTTTGATTCGAGCATCGCTGTAAAAAGTCCGGAATTGAGATCGGGCGAACACACGGTTTCCTCTTGGATACCGACCGTGGTTTTCTTTCCGATGATTTCCTTGTATTCGGGCAGGGGAATGTGAAAGAAAGCGAGGGCCGGATAAGGGGTTCCCCCGTTTTTTTGGGTGAAGTTTTTGCTTTGTTCCCTGTACCAGGCGATCTGGTCGAATGCAGTCCCCACTGCGGAGGCCGTAACTATCCCCGGCAGTCCCAGGCTGTATGTGTCTT
>CAZANK010000599.1:0-2463 GCA_964486235.1 uncultured Prolixibacteraceae bacterium
CCTTATCCCGGGCAACCGCAGCCATCATCTTTGTTTCGGCATTTTCGCCCGGACCACGGACCAGTTCCCCCGAAGGGACGCACTGGTGAAAATCCCTGGAAATAAATAAGTTTTTCAGCCAGATCATTTGATTGGCGCCATCGCTGTATATCCCTTCCCGACTATCCCAGTCGTTCGTTGGATTGTATTTTTCACTGTAATTTTTGCCCTTTTTAAAGAACATCCAGACATTGTTGTTTCCGTACGTAAAACCCATTCCGCCTGAAAGCACCGACCGGTAGGCATTCCGCCTGACATCAAACGCAGAACACCTTGGCATTTCCCATTTGCCATTTTTCCGGACCATGATGTATTCATACCACGCTTCCAGCTCAATCGTTGGCTTGGTTGGAAGCAGATGGTAATCACGCAGGATTAACTCCTGATTTCGGGCAATGTTCTCTTCATTATGCCCTGACTGGATTCCGTTAAAATCAAGAAACGCTTCATCGTGAAAATACCTGGATGATGAAAACCCTTCATGGATGTGGTACGTCATCAAAGTGGTGCGATAATCGGCCTCTCCCTGGTCGTAATGATTCATGGCCCCGTTCACACCATCAGCGATCCCTTCGGCCGTTGCGATTGTCACACGGTACTCGTCTTCATCAAAAACGCCGGTAAAGTAATTGCTGGGTGCATAATCGCCCCCCAACACCCAAATCACGTTTGTAAAAGTTTTATACCTCTTCCCAAGGAAATACCCCCACCGGTAAGCCATCTCAGGTTCATTGATCAGGTAGTCCCGTTCTTTCTGGGCGTACTTGTTCCCCCAGTACGGGAGGAAGGCAAGATACAGGCCATATTCTTCTGCTTTGGACAAGACCCAATCCACATGTTGCCAATAGGCCTCCCTGATCCCTTCGGGCCTGAAGGACAAGCTGTCGCTGATGAAAGGGGTATGGCCTTCCTGGTTTGCATATTCGATCCCGTCTGCTTTATGATCTGCATTGCCCAGCTCATTATGGGCAATCGCCATGATGACATTAAACCCCTGTTTCTTACGAACCTGCAAGTAAGTTTCGGTTTCTTCTTTATTCAACTTCGTAAACAGCTCCCACCCGGTGTCTGCCAGATAAAAAAATGGCTCACCTTCGTTTGTCCCGTCTGCCTGTATCAGGTAACGATGATTACCGCTTACTTTCAGCTTTTGTAATGGCTGGGACAATCCGATATTTACGGATAATAATAAATTCAAAAGAAAACTGATCCCGATTGTGCTCCTCATTTCGCGATGGATTTCAAGATGGGAAAAGAGTCGTGTCTGAAACAAAACAGCAGTTCCTGTCTTGTCGCAGACACGACATCCGTAATAACCTCTATGGCGTGGTGACGATGAGTTGATCGCTGTAATTAAAAGCGCTTGCGCCATTTGCTTTGGCACCCACCCGGATAAAGTATTTGGTTCCGGCAGTAAGGCCTGCGATCGTAACCGTGCCCGATTGGGCGCTTAAGCCCAGTTTTATCGTCGTATAATAGGGCCCACTCCCTGTCGATGCGTTGGGATAAGGGACCATACTGCAATACAACTCCTTCGTGGCGACGGTATAACCCGCATTTCCGGTGATCCGGTAGGTTACCGTCATTTCGGAAGATGTGGCGCTGCCGCTCAATACCGGCGTATCGATGGCCAGAAATGGCGTTACAACAAAATCCTTTGTGACCGCTTTGTTCCCGGTCAAATCAACCGTAACCTCCCCATCGGAAACAACAGGGCCTTCTACCCATACCTGATACTTCTGGGGGAATAATTTCATATTCGAAAAGGTACCGTCGCCTTTAACCCTAAGCGTCATGGCCACTTCATCATGTTCACCAAGCGCTTTCACCACGAACCCTCCGCTGGTAATGTCGCCGGCCACGATGTTTCCCGACTGGTCTATGACTTTTCCGGAAAGACTACCTTCAAATCCAAAATCGGTAATTTCCTCATTACAGGCAACCAACAGCAGCATTGAAAGGAGGAGGACAGATCGGCGTATGTTTATTCGTTTCATCTTTTTTTATTTAAACTGTTAATACAATGGATTTTCCACCAGATCCGGATTATTGCTGATCCGTGAGTCCGTGATCGGGTTATAGTAATGCTCCGGGTTGAACACGCGGGTAAATGATTCGCAATCCATCGGGAGGAAATAATACTTCCCCGATGCGTAATGATAGATAATCTGCAATCCCTGAAACCGCTGTCCATTTAGCACATCATACGCGATACGCCACCTCCTGAGGTCCCAGTAGCGGTTTCCGGCTTCATAAGCCAGCTCTGACCTTCTTTCCGTGCGCACTTTATCCAACGTGATGGTGCCGGCGCTGACCAGGGAAATACCGGCTCTTTCGCGGGTGGCATTCAGGGCGGTGGCCGCAACATCGAAATGCCCCAGCTCAAATTCAGCTTCAGCCTTAATCAGGTACATCTCGGCCAGA
>CAZANK010000600.1:0-2462 GCA_964486235.1 uncultured Prolixibacteraceae bacterium
AATTCGGTGATCCCGACCAATAATCCAAATAAGCTGGTGGTGGACCGCCTGGAGTTTTATAACACGGTAAAACGGGTTTCCGTGTTTGCCAATCAGTCCAGTAACCTGATCAAGTTCCAGATTGATGACAATCAGTTGGTGGTTTCTGCCCAGGATATTGATTTTTCGATTTCGGCGGTGGAGCGGATCAAGTGCCAGTACGAAGGCGACGAAATTGAGATTGGGTTTAAGTCGACGTTTCTTCAGGAGATCCTGGGTAACCTCAGTTCTTCGGAAGTGCGGGTCGAACTGTCCGATCCCACCCGTGCGGGATTGTTGCTGCCGGCAGAAAAGGAGTTTGATGAAGAGGATGTTTTAATGCTCCTCATGCCCATGATGATCAACGCGTAACCGGATGAAGCTAAACTTGAGAAACCCGTTGGTCTTTTTGGATTTGGAGACAACGGGGATAAATATCGTCACGGACCGGATTGTTGAGATCGCATTGCTGAAAATCAACCTTGACGGAAGTGAGGAGAGCCGGGAATTGCGGATTAATCCGGAAATGCCGATCCCTCCCCAGGCGAGCAATATCCACGGGATTTATGACGACGACGTGAAGGATGCGCCGACCTTCAGGGAAGTGGCCCGGACGTTGGCGCAGTTTATCGAAGGCTGCGATCTGGCCGGCTTCAACTCGAACAGGTTTGACATTCCCTTGCTTGCGGAAGAGTTTTTGCGTGTTGGCGTGGATATCGAACTGAAGAAGAAAAAATTTGTTGATGTGCAGGCGATTTTTCACAAAATGGAAAAGCGAACGCTTGGAGCCGCATTTAAATTTTACTGTCATCAGGAACTGGACGGCGCACATGGCGCGATGGCCGATACCCGCGCTACTTACGATGTCCTGAAAGCGCAGCTTGACCGCTACCAGGATGCGGATTATGAAGATCCGCAGGGTCGTGTCAGTCAACCGATCAAAAACGACGTGGAAGCGCTGTGTCATTTTTCTGCCTACGACAGGAACGTGGACTTCGTCGGAAGGATCGTCTATGATGACAACGGGGTGGAAGTATTCAATTTTGGGAAGAATAAGGGGATCCCTGTTGAAAAGGTCCTTCGCGAACAACCCGGCTATTTCGGGTGGATCATCAACAGCGAATTTCCGCTTTACACCAAGAAAGTGTTGACGGCGATCAAGTTGAGAATGAAAGAATAGGGAGACCGGAGACCGGAAGGATGAAGTCGCAACTTTGTCACCTTTTCTTATGACTTACGACGATGAAGATCATTTGTGTTGGCAGAAATTACGGAGCGCATATCCGGGAACTGAACAGTGAGGTTCCCGAGGAACCGGTCATTTTTATGAAGCCCGATTCAGCGTTATTGCGGAATAACGATCCTTTTTATATCCCCGACTTCAGCAACGACCTGCATTACGAATGCGAACTGGTTATTCGCATTAAAAGGCTGGGTTCACACATTGAACCGCGTTTTGCGAACCGTTATTATGATGAAATCGGATTGGGGATTGATTTTACAGCCCGCGATTTGCAGAACAAATTGAAAGATAAAGGACTACCCTGGGAGAAGTGCAAGGCTTTTGACCGTTCTGCAGTCATCAGCGCCAATTTCGTGTCAAAGACAAATCTGCCCGACGTGCATTCAATCAAATTCGAGCTTAGAAAAAACGGAGTGACCGTGCAGCAGGGGGATTCTGCCCGGATGCTGTTTCCTGTGGATGAACTGATCAGTCATGTATCCCGTTATTTTACGCTGAAAATCGGTGATCTCCTCTTCACGGGCACTCCTGCCGGGGTAGGACCGGTAGCGATTGGTGACCGCCTTGCCGGATTCCTTGAAGGCATTAAGATGTTTGATTTTTACGTGAAATAGAAACCCTTTCAATTCTGTACCACCAGTTTGGCCCCGATTTCAAAATTGTCATAGATGACCTTGTCTCCCAGGTCATTAAAGAATGATTTCGAGCCATAGCGAACGTTGTAGTTGGCCCGGTTTACCGTCACCGTTGTCTGGTACACGTCACCTTTCCTGACCACATCGAACTCCACCGGATTGGTCGTTCCCTTGATCGTCAGGTCTCCTTTTACACGGGCTTTATTCCCTTCAAATGTGGCCTTTTCCGCGATCACCAGGGTTGCTTCCGGAAAGCTTTCGACCGAAAAGAAGTCGTCCGACTTCAAATGGCCTACCAGGTTCCCGTTCGTTTCGGCATCGGTGAGATCGATGTTTTTAATGCTGGTCATATCGATCACAAATTTTCCTGATACAAGGACGTCATTTTCCAGTTTCAAAGTGCCGCTTTTCAGGTTAATCGTGCCGTGGTGCCGGCCGGTCACTTTTTTTCCAAGCCAGGTGACCTCTGATTTTTCCAGGTCCGCTTTCAATTCCCGCGCGTTCAGGTTGCCGCCTGCGAAGAGGCTCATGGTGATTAACATGGTTTTCATTCTTTTCATTTTTAT
>CAZANK010000601.1:0-2462 GCA_964486235.1 uncultured Prolixibacteraceae bacterium
TGCATTCATGGACCGTTGCTATTCCTACCACAATTACGGCAACCCTTACGGAACGGTAGCAGGAACATTCGGGGCGGGTACCGTCAGGATCGGAAACAAGCTCCGCATCACCGAATATCAGGCTGCCATTGGTCTGGCGCAACTGGAACGGCTGGAGGAACAGACTGACCTGCGGAATGCCAACGCACAATACCTGAAATCCCTGATCTGCGAAATACCGGGAATCATCCCCTATAAATTATATCCAGGCGTAACCAGGGCTGCTTTCCATTTGTTCCCTTTCCGTTATCAGAAAGAACAGTTTAACGGGCTGCCGCGTGAAAAATTCATCAAAGCATTGAATGCGGAGGGTGTTCCTTCCAGCGCCGGCTATCAAAATGAGCTGAACAAAATGCCGTTTTTGAGAAATGCCTTTAACAGCAAGTATTTTCAGAAATTTTACCCGAAAGGGCTTCTGGATTATGACCGGTATGCCGAAGAAAACAAATGCCCGTTAAATGAAAAAGTATGTAAGGAGGAAGCGGTTTGGTTCTCTCAAAATGTATTGCTGGGTACAAAACAGGATTATGACCATATTGCACAGGCCATCGAAAAAGTGAGGAGAAATGCAGACGCCATCAAAAAAGTGAACTGATCGACGAAAAGGACTGTAAATAAGGGTTGATAATCTCATCTTTTTTTGGGTAATTTGTGCCCAAACGGGGTGAATTCATGACAACGGAATCAGATAGTTTAAATAAAAAGAAATTTGAAAAGACGTATCATGCTCATTTCAGTTCTTTTTACCAGATCGCTTTTCATTTTTTGCATGATGAAGAGGATGCGAAGGAAGTGATCCAGGAAGCATTCATCAAGCTTTGGGAAAAGCAGGTCTATCTGAAACCGGAACCGGAGATCAAAAATTACCTGTTTATCCTTGTCCGGAACCATTGTCTGAATTTGCTTCGCGACAAACGAAAAAGCCTGCTGGAAAGAGGGAGTTCCGAATACCTGGCCGCCCAAATCAATTATAAATTGCTGAGTGTGACCGGAGAAGATCTTGTGCTGTCTGCCGAATTATCCGAAAAGATCAGACTTGCCGTATCCGGACTGACTCCCCAGTGCCGGCAAGTATTTACCATGAGCCGGACCGATGATCTGAGTAATCACGAAATTGCCGAGAAGCTGCAGATTTCGGTAAAAGCGGTTGAGGCCAATATGACCCGGGCGCTCAAACAACTCCGCGAAGAGCTTTCCGAATATTTATCAGCGGACAGGGGGAAGACCATCAGTCTGCCCATGCGAAACTTTCTGATTTCATTTCTTTAAAAAATTCATTTTTCATATAGGGTTCCGGTGGCTGTTTGTGTTTTTATACTGGTAACCACAGAAAAGATGAACCCTGTTGAAAAAATGATCATCCGTTTTCTCCGGAAGGAGGCGACTCCCGAAGAATTAGCCGCGCTTGACCAATGGAGCGACCAGCAGGCCAACCGGAGTCTTCTGAAAGACTGTCTTAAGCTTTGGATCTGGTCCGCCCAGCTTAAAGTCCGGCATCCGCAGGTTGAATTCGACGACACCTGGAAAGAAATCCTTCGCCGGCGGAACAGCATCAATCCGTGGGCGGACAGGTTCCGGCAGCTTGCCGGGTATGCCGCTGTTGCCCTGGTGATGTTAAGCCTCGGTTGGTGGGGAGCCCGTCAGTATGATAAGAGCTTTCATGAATCCGGAGAGCAGCAGTTTTGGATCACCGCCGATCAACAGGCCAATTCAATCCTCACGCTGCCTGACCAAACGCGGGTTTATCTTCGCGATGGCGCCACCCTCAGTTACACCTCTGCCTTTCGTTCCGATTCCCGTGAAGTACGGCTTGAAGGGGAAGCTTATTTTGAAGTGACGCGGGATGAGGCGCATCCGTTCGTGGTGAAGATGGAACATGCTTCTGCCGAAGTGCTGGGAACCTGTTTCAATGTATTGGCAGAAAAAGGAAGTCCTGTTTATCAAACCACGCTGGTGGACGGGAAAGTGACTTTCCGGTCGGAAGACGGGAAAACGTATCCGCTTTTGCCCGGGCAGATGATCGAATTTGATGTGAACAGTCGGCAGGCGAAGATTGAACCTGTCAATACCGAATTGTATACGGCCTGGAAAGACGGCAAAGTCATTTTCAGGGATGCGACACTGGGTGAAATCACCGGTCAACTTGAACGGATCTACCACGTCAAGTTTATCTACAAACGTCCTGATCTGGCCCGGAAATACCGGTTTTCCGGGACGTTCCACCGCGAGACCTCCATTGGCGAAGTCACCACCATGTTAAAGCTGTCGATCCCGATGGAAGTTACGCGCGAAGAGCGGTTCCCCGATCCGGATCTGATTTATTTGCAATAAAAAAGCGGGCAATACGATCAATATTACCCGCGATGATCAGGGGACTACCAATCCCCTAAATGTTTAATTTAATGTAACAGTACAAATTTATG
>CAZANK010000602.1:0-2459 GCA_964486235.1 uncultured Prolixibacteraceae bacterium
GAGTTCCATGCGTTGATACCCTAATTAGTAGATAATAAGCTTAGTACGAAAATTATACTTGGTTTAATTTAAAAAGTAAACACATGAAACGACCATGAGAAAAATTTTGCTCACACCAGCGAATGTTTATTTTGGGAGTTCCATCCGTTGGTTGACTCTATTAAAGAGCTTCAGTTGAATACGAAAAAATGCACTAAGTTAAATTGAAAAAATAAACAGATGAAATTTTGGAATATCAAAAATAAATAAAATGCTAAAAACAAGTCTTTTACATCCGGAAATTTTAGATGCATTTGGCAGCAATGGACATGGGTCAAAGCTTCTGATTGCTGATGGAAACTACCCCTTTACAACAGGGGTGCCTGAAAAAGCAAAAAAAGTATTTCTAAACTTTTCTCCGGGTATGCTTTCGGTTATTGATGTGTTAAAAGTGATCAAAGATGTTGTTCCGGTTGAATCCTATCTCGTTATGCTTCCTCCCGACGGTGCGCCTCAGGCTATTCATGAGGAATTCGAATCCATCTTGGGTAAGGAGGTGCCTGTCACGAAGGTAAAACGGTCCGATTTTTACAAGGAAGCACGTTCTGAAGACACTTTTCTTGTAATTGCGACAGGCGAAATGAGACGTTTTGCCAACATTCTGATCACTATTGGCGTGGTGAAATCTGAATAAAAAATCTCGATCTCAGGAATGCAGGGAAAATATTCCGTTTTGCAGGATAAAGAATCCGCGACACCAACCGTGTAAGGAAAATTTTATCTTATTTGGGTGAAAAACAGGAATAGCCAATAAAAGGGTTTATAAGTTACTTGTCCCTTTCCTGAAAGAACAAGCAACTCTCTTTTTTCTTATATTTACCGTGCAACTTGCGTGTCAACATTGCCAGACTATTCTGCGCAAAGCGCGGGGACGGAAAATTGGCACGGCATGAGAAATCCAATAAAGAGCATGTTGATAAAAACAGGCGATAGGAACAAGCATTTAAAAAATCCATGATGACAAAGTACATCCTTCTGATTCCATTTCTTTTTGGCTTCTTCTCCGGCAAGACAGTCGCTCAGGGTAAGGTGGAGAATAATGCTCAAAACCGCGAAGTTCAGGTCACACTTCCCGTTGAAGGGGAGATCCCCATACTGGCCTGGTACAGCATCCCTGCGTCAGCAACGTCGTTTGAACGTTACCGGGAGATGCAGGCTGCGGGCATTACCTGCTCGCTTAGCTTCCTTCCGAATTTGGGTGAAGTAAAACGGGCATTGGATGCGGCGGAACAGGCGGGGGTCAAACTGCTGGTTTCGTGCCCTGAGTTAAAGGATGAACCTGAAACGACGGTAAAACAACTGAAAAATCATCCGGCCCTTGCAGGTTATCATCTGAGAGATGAACCCGGAATAGAGTTGTTCCCTGAGCTTTCGGCCTGGGCAAAAAGAATCCGGTCGGTCGACAGCGGGCACTTCTGCTACGTGAACCTTTTCCCGAATTTCGCCAGCGCGAAACAATTAGGAACAGAAAGCTATGACGAGTATGTGCAGGAATACATCAGACAGATTCCGGTGCAATTCGTTTCATTCGATTATTACCCGGTCTATAAAGACAAGCTGAGCGCGAGCTGGTTCGAAAACCTTGAACTGATTTCCAGGAAATCGCACGAAGCGGGAAAGCCGTTTTGGGCGTTCGTGCTGACGACCAACTACGACAACGATCACGTCACTCCTCAAACGATAGCCGCCATGCGTCTCCAGGCATTTTGCAACCTGGCTTACGGTGCGCAGGGTATCCAGTATTTTACGTACTGGTCGGCGACTTCAACGAATGGTCCTTCGCAGGAAGACCAGCGTGGTGCACCCATCAGCGCAACGGGCAAGCGAAGCGTCGTTTACGACAGGGTGACGCAGATGAGCAGGGAAATTCAGAACCTTTCGGGCGTATTTTTGGGTGCAAAGGTCATCAGCGTCCGTCACACGGGACTTGGGGCTATTCCCAAAGGTACCGTCCGCCTGACCAGCCTGCCCGAGCCCATCAACGTTTTTGACACGCAGGGTGCAGACGCGTTGGTTTCGGTTCTTGAAAAAGGTGCAGATTCCTTTTTTGTGATCGTCAATAAAGATCATCTTCATCCTATGAAGTACACGATTTACGGCGACGAACGCCTGAAACGGGTACTGAAAGACGGCGCCGTGGTTTCGTCCGGCGCTTATGAACCTTCCATGGAGCTGGATCCCGGCGACATCGCGGTGTATATGTTCCCTGCAAAATCAAGTCAAAGATAACCGGAAGTAAAAGTGATCTGTCAAACGGTGATGGTATCTGTGAGTTCCGTGCGGCAACTAAAAATCACTAACCGATGAAGAAAGATGAGAAAAACACTTAATCATCCCCGCTTAGTCACTTGCCCTGCAGGTGATTGTTTGCTTCCGGTTAAAAATTCATGTAAAAATCAATGTTTTCCCGGATGATGATG
>CAZANK010000603.1:0-2453 GCA_964486235.1 uncultured Prolixibacteraceae bacterium
AACCTGCAACCTATTACTTTTCAACAATTTGTTGTTAATAGACAGACTCTATTTAGTACAGTTGGATTACTTCCGGAAATAGGAAATCCATCCACAACATACAACGGTTCGTTACCTCCCTTAATAGAGTTTGTGCCCCTTACGCGTACACTTATTGATGCACCAGGAGCTCCCGTATTCTGAAGAATTTGAACTCCTGCAGCTCTGCCTGAAAGTGCCTGTAATACACTTGTTGCAGGGAACGCATTTATCTCATCGCTTCTCACCGATGTGACCGAACCGGTCAAATCACTTTTTTTCATTGTTCCGTAACCTACCGCCACGACTTCTTCCAAACTATACGTATCTTCTTCCAACATGACATTATAATTGGTTGAGGAAGTGATAAGCACTTCTTTAGATTTCATCCCAATGAAGCTAAAGACCAACTTTTTTGAGTCTGCCGGTATTTTCAGGGAAAAACGGCCATCAGCATCAGTAACTGTACCGACCAATGTGCCGTCAATGACTACGGTAACTCCCGCAATAGGATGATTATCTATTGACGAGACTTTGCCTCCGATACTGGTTTCCTGCGCATGAACATATAGAACCGGCAGGATAATCAATAATTGAAGCACTACAAATTTAATTGAGCGTTTTTTCATATATTCATCCAATTTATAGGTTTGTCTATACAAAATAAATTCAAAAATTCTTTCTATACAATAGTATTGTAAAATGTTATAAAACATTATTTTATAATATAAAATTGAAAATAAATAATTATTTGATTATTTTCATTTATAATGTTATCATGCAGGCATTTATATTCTTGCTTATTTATGATGAATTTATCTCCCAATTAAAAAAAGATGATAAAATATTTTTAGGCATTTGTTTTTTTACATGAACAAATATAGATTTGCAAAATAAACTCATTATAAAATTACGCCTCGTGAAAAAAACAATACATATTCCTTATAAATGGGAACTGATCCTGCTGCTTTGGCTGGCATTCTTCTTTAACCAGGCCGACCGCCAGATATTTAATGTCGTGTTACCGGCTGTTCGAGGTGAGTTGAACCTGACTGATTCAGACATGGGGTTGATCGCTTCAATCTTAATCCTGGTATATGGTATCCTTGTTCTGGTAGCCGGCTATATCGGTGACCGTTCAAACAAGAAATATGTCTTAATGATCAGCCTGCTGGTATGGAGCTCCTCCACCCTTTTCACCGGAATGTCGACCTTACTGATCCACCTTATTTTTCTTCAAAGCATTGCCACCGGCGGAGGAGAAGCTTTTTATGCCCCGTCGGCCAATGCATTGATCAGTGAACACCACGATAAAACCAGGGCCACAGCCATGTCAATTCACCAGACTGCCCTTTATGCAGGTATTATCATGAGCGGATACCTGGCAGGATGGATTGCTGACCGGTTTGGATGGAGGATGGCCTTCTATATTTTTGGAGGATGCGGAATTATACTCTCACTAATAATTGGTTTAAGACTGAAAGATTCGCATTCTGTTGTCTCCAAAGATGGAGCGAATAAGGCGCCGATCGATGAAGCGCTGAGCATGTTCTTTAAAAAACCGACTGCTCTTTTACTCACTGCTGCCTTTGCCGGGATGGTCTTTGTCAATGTCGGATTTATGACCTGGATGCCGACCTACCTTCACGAAAGATTCGGGTTCTCTCTGGCCCGGTCGGGCTTCGATGCCACATTTTATCACTACATCGCTGCTTTTTTTGGCGTACTGATCGGAGCTTCGGTCGCCGATCGTTACAGTAGCAAAATCACCGGTATGCGCGGACTGGTGCAGGGGGCTGGTTTACTTTTTGGAGCTCCTTTCATTCTTCTGATGGGAATAGGGGGAACACCTTTCGTCATCTATCTCGCATTGGCCTTGTTTGGCTTGTTCAGAGGCATCTACGATTCCAATATTTTTGCAGCGCTTTATGATGTCATTGAGCCCCGGTTCCGTTCTACCGCCACCGGGTTAATGCTGATGTTCGCTTTTGTAACAGGAGCTTCAGCACCCTACATTCTTGGAAAGATTAAGCCGGTCCTCGGACTGTCGTGGGGACTGTCTGCACTATCAGTTGTTTATGTTTTTGCGGCATGCTGTATCTTTATAGCAGTACGCTTTTTTTATAAAAAGGATTTAATCAAGCAAAATCTTACCATATGATACAAGTCATCCACAGGGCGCTGGATATTTTGGAGCTGATTGCCCAGGACCGTTCCCGTTTATATACGCTTAGTGAAATATCAGGTCAATTGAAACTAAATAATGGTACCTGCGCTAATATTATGAAAACACTTGTAACCAGGGGTTACCTGGAACAGGAAGGGAGAAAAACCGGATACCGCCTGGGGTCGATGTCGTACCTGCTCACCGGTAATTATTCACACAAGCAGGAACTTTTATCGGCAGCCACTGAACCGATGAACCAGCTCTCGTC
>CAZANK010000604.1:0-2448 GCA_964486235.1 uncultured Prolixibacteraceae bacterium
ATAAAGAACTAACCTTATTCAATTCACAAAGTCTTTTTATTTGGTCAATATGTTGGTTCAGCATATTCATACTAATGCAAAGATAACAAATATTCAGATAAGCTTTACGATTCTTTTGGGCTGTCTTTTAGCATTTGCCACACCGGTTTCGGACTTTACGTTCGGGCGGATTTCGGAGTACAAATGCCCAATTTATTACTAAAGCTCAATAGAAGCACAAAGCTCCCAGTTAGCACGTCAGTCCACCTGACACAAAACCCATGTGCGCGACAGAAAATGGTTATTTTATTAGAATTTCAGAAAAAACCTTTCTGTTCGGCACCAGTTCGTGGCCTTCTATATTCTTTGATATTTCACCTGAAAAGTAGTAAATTTGAAAAAAACAGAAGAAATGGAAAAAAATCTTTATGTCGAAATAAATCCTCAGATTATGATGGGTAAACCCGTTATAAAGGGAACGCGTATCACTGTGGAAATGATTTTGGAATCGCTTTCAGCCGGTGAATCTGTTGAGAATTTGTTAAGCTCATATCCCAGGTTAACCAAAGACGCTGTTTTAGCTGCATTGTCATTTGCCGCCGATGCGTTGAAGGGCGAAAAAATTTATCCCGTCGCGGTATGAAATTTTTAGCCGATGAAGGCATAGACAGGAGTATTGTCGAAGGATTAAGAGATTTAAACTTTGATGTTTATTACGTTATCGAGGAAGTCCGTTCGCTAAGTGATGATGAATTGCTTCATATCGCTTTACGGAAGAGCGGATACTTATTACCCGTGACAAGGATTTTGGCGAGTTAGTGTTTCGTTTGCGTAAACTCCATGCCGGTCATCTTAGTAGTCATTCAACCTAGAGTGGTGCGCATACGAAAGCAAAAATAATAACAACCATGTCGCTACAGAAAGTGGTGTGTCGTTCAACGACAAAACAGAAAATGATGGAATAAGCGATGGAATAAAAAAAATTTCCATTTTCTTGTAGTACCTGAAAAGGATCTTGTTGTTTTATTCCTAAACAGCAAAAAACGCTCATTCCATGAAGAACCTCCACAAAATGATTACGGTTGGCACCCTGATCGGGAAGTACTTGTCCGGGGCAGGATCGGGTGATGACGCCAAAGTCAGGTCATGGCTGAGTGAGGATCCCAAAAACGATGAGTTGTATAAAGACCTTCAGAATGAAAAAAAACTGGCAGATGTTTTGGACGAACTCGATCAGTTTGACGGGGAAAAAGGCTGGTTGCGTTTCACGTCAAACAGGATCCATGCACTAACGAACACGTCAGTGAGATGGCTGAAAATAGCCGCTGTCCTTGTCCTGGCTTTAGGGTTATCCTCGGTGATGGTCTACCACTTTACCCGAAAGGAAAAGCCGGAAAGTATCACAGAAGCCGGGAAAATAAAACCGGGAGGACCAAAAGCTTATCTCTTGTTGGCAAACGGTTCGGTAGTGAATCTGACAGAACTCGATCATTCGCAAAAAAAGCAACTTAAAAAAAGCACTGGTTTTGAAGTCACCGGCAATACGATTGTGGCAACCCGAACGGCAGAAACTCCAAAAAAGAACGAAAAGACAGATTATTTCACCTTGGCCGTACCCAAAGGAGGTGAATACAAACTCGTACTGGAAGACAGCACGGAAGTCTGGTTAAATGCCGATTCAAAACTGAAATTTCCCGCTCAGTTTAGTGCCGGCATCCGTGATGTTGAGCTGGTTGGCGAAGCCTGGTTTAGAGTAAAAAAAGACAGCTCCTCCCCTTTTCTTGTCCGGTTAAACGACATGGACATTAAAGTGTTAGGTACCGAATTCAATACATCCGCGTATCCTGACGACCCTCTCGTCACAACTACCCTGCTTAATGGTTTGGTTACTGTTTACTACAAAACCGGGATTACCGGACAACAAAATCTTCTTCCGGGCGACCAGGCTTCCTATAATAAGGAAAAAAACACCATTCTTTTGGAAACGGTCGATGTCGCTAAGTTTAATGCATGGAAGGACGGCGTTTTTGTATTTGACAACCAACCCTTGTCCGATGTTGCCAGAATCCTTGGGAGATGGTACAATGTCCAATTCATCATTCAGCATGAAGATCTTAAAAATGCCCGTTTCTCCGGACAGTTCCTGCGGTATGAAGACATCCGCGTGGTGTTCGATATTATCAGAAAAACAGGGACCAATGTCAAATTTATCAAAGAAGGGAGGATCATTAAAATCACATCTTAAAATAAAAAAAAGCTGAAAGGAATTTGCCCTTCCTTTCAGCCGTCGGTTCCGGCGCATACCGGAAATTATTAATAATAATAACAAGCTAAAATTATGAAAAAAAAATTGAAACGAAATCAATTCCCCGATTTTGTTCGGGGATTAAGTAAAGTGACATGTATTATGAAACTAACGCTTTTTCTCATCCTGCTGAATGTTTGCGTTGCTTTTTCAAGTACTTACTC
>CAZANK010000605.1:0-2447 GCA_964486235.1 uncultured Prolixibacteraceae bacterium
TAATTCACCTTCCCGTTCATTGCGTTAAAATCACTCTCCCCGACAAGCACCGCAATGTCTGTGAGCGTAAAAACACTCCTCTTATCACGATAAGCAGCTAAAATCGTATTTTCATTCTGTGAACCAGACATCTGAATTTTTCCAATGTTTAGTTCACAAAATTAAGAATTATTTGGAAATGATACAAACAATAAAAATCAAAGCCGTCGCTGATCTGAGCAGACGGTTTTTTTACTCTTTGTGAACCAAACATCCGATTTTTTCCAATGTTTAGTTCACGGGATGTTTTCAGATTACTGCCGTTAACGATTTACCCGGAACGTTTCGTCACCAGTCCTGAAATAGGAAATGATCTGTCCGGCGGCAGCCAGGCCGGCATTGGTGTTCGCTTCATTGGTCTCAGCGCCCATCTTTTTGGGAGTAAAGAAATACCTCCCTTTAAACTTTTGCTCAAAAACAGCTTTGCAACCCGGAATGATATCGGATAAATATTTGATGTCCGGTCTTTGCTCCATGAACTTAATGAGGCTTTCTTCATCAATCACTTCCTTACGCGCCGTATTCACAATAATCCCTCCGGGTTTGAGGTGTTTCAAAATGTCGTAGTTGACCGAGCGGAGATGTTCCCCCCGCGCCGGAACGTGGATCGATACAATGTCTGACGTACTGTAAAGCTCTTCCAGGGATTCCGTCACTTTCAACCCGACCGAAGCGGCATCACCCTTACTGTGCTTGGTAAAGACGCCCACCCGCATATCGAACGACTGGGCAATGCGAAATACATTCCTGGCCACATAACCAAATCCATGAAGACCCAACGCGCGGCCTCTCAATTCGCCGCCCTGTTTCCCGGAGAAAAATTCGCGGACGCCGTAGATCATCAGTCCGACTGCCAACTCGGCCACAGCATTCGAATTCTGGCCAGGCGTATTCATGACGACGATATTCCTTTTTGAGGCTTCTGTGCAATCTACGTTATCGAAACCCGCTCCTGCCCTGACCACGATCTTCAGCTTGCCGGCAGCCTCTAAAATCTCCCGATCGACCACATCACTTCTGACGATCAAGGCATCGGCATCCGTGACGGCTTTGATCAGGTCTGACCTTTCCCTGTAATTTTCCAGCAGGGATACCTGATAACCGGACGAAGTCATTAACTCCTTGATTTTTTCCGCGGCAACAGGAGCAAAAGGTTTCTGTGTCGCAATGAGTATTTTCTTCATAAGAAAAAGTGAATAAGATCAGTAATCCAAATTACCGGAAAACTAGTGATTAAACCGATATCAAACAATGATTCCGCCTGATAATTTTTCAACCCGACCAGGAAATGAGGACATCCAGGCATTAAATTCACTTCGCAAACGCTGTACCTGTGCGAATCGTTTTTGCCTTTCTGGTTGAATCGCTCACGCGGAGAGAAATGCCTGATCAGGCCAGTTCTGGCCTTAACCTTTCCACCGTTCTGAAAATGGTGTGGATTTTAGAATCTTCCACCTTGTCATCCATATTAATGCAGCATACCCCTGTCAGATAAGGATTGCCGGAATCTTTTACGAGGCGGGTCACAGTCGCTTCCAGTTCTTCATCGGAATAATCCCCGATCGTCACCGGGTCCAGCCGGAGATTTAAAAAGGTATGAGGCAGGTGCTTTCTAAGTTTTTGAACATCACCTCCCCAACCCACGTCCAGGAAATCCAGGTTTTCGATCCTGGAAAAGACTTCTGCGTACCGGTGCGGGTCATTGCCACAGTAATGGATCCCGAACGGCCGGTATTTTCTGCTCCATTCGAGGTCAACGGGAAGCAGAAACTCCTCATATTGCTCGGTGGAGATCATGGTGTGTGAACATTCCGAATGAAGAAACACGGGTTCCTGAATATGCCGTATATTCCTGTTTACAGAAACAGAACTCGTCCCCGTTTCTCCGGATATGCCGGAAACGAAAGTTTCAATCAGCCGGCCCATGGTATGGAATTGCGCTTTAATTTTTTCCGGGTCCGTAAAAAAATCCGTGAATATATTTTCACCTGCCAGATCAAGGGCGATATTCAGGATACCGCCCCAGTTCACGTCGCCGGTCACATAGCCGTATCTGGCCTTCAGCTTCTCCTGAAGGTTCAGGAAGCGCTTAAATGCGGGGGCTTTAAAAGCCAAATCAGGATCAACGTTTAAAGACTCCTGACCGGCCGGTATGACCTGGGGGGCAGCATCCTCCTTGTAAGTCACCTTGCAGCCGAGCATTTCGGAGAGCAGGTAACCAGCAGCATTATGCACCGCACCGATCACAGGAAGATCTTTACCCCGGTCGCTTCCCAGGCCGTATTGGCCGAACCGGTCATACAGTTCTTTTTCCATCTGCGCCTCGGCCTCGACCCGCCTGAAGGGGTGATAATAAAAATCTTCATCAAAACTGATCCGGGCATGTTTATTCCACCAGGAAGGATGGA
>CAZANK010000606.1:0-2444 GCA_964486235.1 uncultured Prolixibacteraceae bacterium
CCCAGTGTTTCCAGTTCGGAAATGGCGGCATCGAGGATCTGCCGGGCCTGCACCCTTACCGGGTCTTCCGTTTCCTTGTTACCGGTCACGTCGCGTAAATGCCAACTGGAATAATCATACTTCAGTTCGCCCATCATTTTGATGACAGGGTGCTCTTTGCCAAAGATCCGTTGAGCAAGCAGGAGGGTTTGGTTTTTCCATCCCTCCAGCTCAAAGCTTTTTTCTGAAAGTTTTTCCCGTTGGACTTTCAGCAGCGTAATTTCTTGTTCAGCCATACAAACGTGGATTTTTATGCAAGTTAAGGGATTACCGGCCCAAGTCCAATAGCGCTTTCAAAAAAACTATCCCAGCAGTTCATTTACTTTTTTGAAAAACGCGGGAAAATAGTTCCTGTTGGCGGCTACAATTTCCCTTCCGAACAGGTAGTTATCACCCCCTTTGAAATCGGAGACGATCCCTCCGGCTTCTTTTACCAGGATGATCCCGGCCGCGATATCCCAGGCGTGCAGGGCATGTTCAAAGAACCCGTCAAAACGACCGCAGGCGACATAGGCCAGATCGACGGCTGCCGACCCCATCCTGCGCATGCCACGGGTTTCGGTCATGAAGAACTCGAGCAAACGGAGGTATCTCCCCATGATCTCGAAGTTATAGTAGGGAAATCCGGTTGCCAGCAACGTATCTTCATGCCTTGATGATTTGGAAACTGTGATCCGGCTCCCGTTAAGCCAGGCCCCTCCGTCTTTCCATGCCGAAAAAAGCTCATCCTGTCCCACCTCATAAACCACACCGGCCACGGGTTCATGATCTTTGGTCAGTCCGATGGAGACCGAATGCGGAAAAATACCGTGAATAAAGTTGGTCGTTCCGTCGAGGGGATCGATCACCCAGTGATATGGCTCGCCGTTTTCGCCGGCCGTTCCTTCTTCGGTGATGAATCCTGCTTCGGGCAGGAGTTTGCGTAGCTGCTCCACGATCATCTTCTCCGCGTTTTTATCCACGTAAGTTACCAGGCTGGCCTTCCCCTTCAGTTCAATGTCTTCGGTGGTAATTTTTGACCGTTCTTCGCGGATAAATTGTCCGGCCTGTTTGGCGATTTCGCCAATCTGTGTGCAAATAGTTTGTAAGTTCATAAGTGATCTTAATCGTACAATTCAGTTTTGTATACTACTTCGCCTTTGGTAAATGCAAGAGCCGGCAGGTACAGTTGCGCGTGTGTATCGATGCTGTTTTAGCAACGTAAATGCAGTTGTTGCCCGTCAACGTTTCAAAATCTTGAATGTCTATAGGTAATTTTTTCATTTTGCTACGCCCTTGGACCGTAAAGATACAAAATTTGTAATTTTTCATAAAGCCCGACATCGGTTTTTGTGGAAACCAGGATGCTGTTCTCGTAGCGTTCCATGATCTTGCGGGCATACTCAGGCCCGTAAGTAAACCGGACTTCGTTGCTGCCTTCGGTAATGCGGGTGACCTTGTTGAACGAGGAGTAGTCGATATCCTGCGCCACTTCCTTTTTAAAGAGAACTTCAGTTAACCGAAAGAAAGGGACAGGATTTCCGATCATACGAGACAAAATGACAAGAAATGGAAGTCCTGATATTTGCGCCTCAGTTTTTAATATAGAATCCTTGGTCGATGATGATTATTTATGGAAAGTCCGAACGGACAGTCGTGATCCGGGATAAAAAATTTGGATCAACGGGACTCTCCTGCAAGTAAAAGAATTTCCTGAAATACATGGTGGGAATATCTAAAATTGGTCAGCTGGACTTTTTCAAGCACATATTTTACGGAAGGTATAATACCTGCTTGTTTCGCTTTTAAAAAAACTCCTAATGTCCCCGTATAATTAAGGTTAAGTCTCTTAGCGACTTTTCTTGCTTTTTGATCGTCCAAAATAAGAAGAGAAGGTTTCGATTCCATAGCAAGGGCAATGGCACTGGCTTCTCCTGGATCAACATCCAGCATCGCCTGGAAATGAATATTCAAAACATTTCTCACATTGATCCATTCGGGTAATTCCATACCAAATTCTGCCGCAACAACAGAAGTGGTTATCACTGATTTAAAAAGTGATTTCAATAGGTCGAGTTCACCAATTTTATCCAACAGGATAAAACAACTGGTATCCGCTATAACAATTTTATATCTTGCCTGCATCGCTTAACATCTCTGATACAGGATAATTTAATAGGAAGACACCATAATCACCAAGCAATTCGGCAAAGGCCCTTTTCGACAAACCAGCCATATCCGCTGCCTGCCCTAAGGATAATTTGCCAGATTCGTAGAGCTTAGCCGCAATAAAACGGATGGTATCTTTTTGATAATCACCCAAAGCGTCCGGGATTTGTAATGTTATAGTTGCCATGGTGTAAAGGTACAAAATAAAACATGAAACCAAAACGCTCAATCAGATGAATCAGTGAAATACATCAAAT